>USQZ01000005.1 GCA_900556975.1 uncultured Clostridium sp.
ATGCTGTACCGCAAGTTACAGGAACGATTTTGTTATCGCAAACTGCTTTTCTTAAACCAGCTTTTAATTCATCAATAGAAAGTTCTTCACCTTCTAAATATTTCATCATTAATTCATCATCTTGTTCTGCAGCAGCTTCAACCATTTTAGCTCTGTATTCTGCTGCTTTTTCTTTTAAATCTGCAGGAATATCAGTTTCTTCAATTTCTTTTCCTAAATCGTCTTTATGAATGAATGCTCTCATTTTTATTAAATCAACAATTCCTTGGAAATTATCTTCTGCTCCTATTGGTAATTGAATTGGAACAGGGTTAGCTCCTAATCTATCTTTAACTTGGTCTATACAAGCATAAAAATCTGCACCTGTAATATCCATTTTGTTAACATAGATCATTCTTGGAACTTGGTATTTATCAGCTTGTCTCCAAACTGTTTCTGATTGTGGTTGAACTCCACCTTTTGCAGCTAGTACAAGTATTGCACTATCTAGAACTCTAAGAGATCTTTCAACCTCAACTGTAAAGTCAACGTGACCTGGTGTGTCGATAATGTTAATTCTATTACCTAACCAGTGGCATGTTGTAGCAGCTGATGTAATTGTAATACCTCTTTCTTGCTCTTGAACCATCCAGTCCATTGTAGCTGCACCTTCATGAACTTCTCCTATTTTATGAGTTTTTCCTGTATAAAATAAGATTCTTTCTGTTGTTGTTGTTTTACCAGCATCAATGTGAGCCATAATTCCTATATTTCTTGTTCTCTCTAATGGGTATTGTCTTCCTGCCATTTTAAAAATTCCCCCTTCCCAGGTTTTTTCTTATTTATTAAATTTCAACATCCTGCAATATAAATATCGCAAAGTATTTATTTTTTAATTAAAAGCGTTGAGATTTGAATTTTACGACGTTCATGTAAGCTGAAGGCGTACGATGGTACATCAAAGTTTACACGAATCAAATAAATTCCAAAAATTAATTACTTTTTGTCAAAGCACTTATTTTTTGATTAAAAGCGTTAAGATTTGGATTTTGCGACGTTCATGTAAGCTGAAGGCGTACGATGGTACGTCGAAGTTTGCATGAGCCGAGTAAAATTCAAAGATTGATGCTTTTAATCAAAAAATTACCATTTATAGTGAGCAAAAGCCTTATTAGCCTCAGCCATTCTATGTGTATCTTCTTTCTTCTTAAATGCTCCACCGTTTCCGTTAACAGCATCGATTATTTCACCAGCTAATTTTTCAGCCATAGTTTTTTCATGTCTGTTTCTAGCATATGAAACTAACCATCTTAAACCTAAAGTTTGTCTTCTTTCAGGTCTAATTTCGATTGGAACTTGATATGTAGCTCCACCTACTCTTCTTGCTTTAACTTCAAGAACTGGCATTACATTTTCTAAAGCTGCTTCAAAAACTTCTAATGGATCTTTTTGTTCTTTTTCTTTGATTATATCAAAAGCTCCATATACTATTTTTTGAGCAACTGATTTTTTACCATCTAACATAATATTGTTAACTAATTTTGTAACAACTTTGCTATTATATATTGGATCTGGTAAAACATCTCTTTTTGCTATATATCCTCTTCTTGGCACTATACTTCCCTCCTTAAAAAATTATTTGTTTAATGTTATAAAACATTAAAAGGTACTCTGGAAAGACTATTTCACTTTCCCGTAATAGTGCTAATCTATCTATTTAAAAGGTAACTTCAAATAAATAAAATATGCACTATCTCTTTAGTAACGACCTAATCTTATTTTTTAGGTCTCTTTGCTCCATATTTAGATCTAGCTTGCATTCTGTCTTTAACACCTGCTGTATCTAAAGTTCCTCTTATGATGTGGTATCTAACACCTGGGATATCTTTAACCCTTCCACCTCTTATAAGAACAACACTGTGCTCTTGTAAGTTGTGACCTTCACCAGGAATATAAGATGTTACTTCATAACCATTTGAAAGTCTAACTCTGGCAACTTTTCTTAAAGCTGAGTTTGGCTTCTTTGGAGTAACTGTTTTAACAACTGTACATACACCTCTTTTTTGTGGTGATCTGTTGTTTGTAGCTCTATTTTTCTTTGAGTTGTATCCTTTTTGTAAAGCTGGAGCTGTTGATTTGGCTTTAGTTGTTTGTCTTCCTTTTCTTACTAATTGATTAATTGTTGGCATATTTTATTTTTCACCTCCGTCTTTTATAATTAAATATACGCTAAGGAATACTATTATCTAGTATACATTAGCGTATATCATTGTATCATTTTAATTTACTAAAGTCAATGTTTTTTCTTTATTTTTCCTGGTTTGGTATTTTTCCTTTCATAATACTAATAGCCCTATCAGAAAGTTTTTTATACCTTTCTTGTTTATCCCTAATTTTTTCAGGCAATTTAGGCAAAATTCCAAAGTTAGCATTCATTGGTTGAAACTTCTCATTTGGCGTTGAAATATAATCTGTTAAAGCACCTATCATAGTTTCAACAGGAAATACAATTTTTCCTTCATTTCTCATATATCTAACTGCATTAATCCCAGCAAGTAATCCTGAAGCAATAGATTCCACATATCCCTCAACACCTGTGATTTGGCCAGCAAAAAATACATTTTCATTATCTTTCATTTGACACACATTATTCAATATTCGAGTAGAATTAATATATGTATTTCTATGCATTACACCATACTTTACAAACTCAGCATTCTGTAATCCTGGTATCATTGAAAACACTCTTTTTTGCTCACCAAATTTTAAATTTGTTTGAAAACCAACCATATTATATAAGCTGCCAACTGAATTATCTTGTCTTAATTGAACTAAAGCATATGGTCTTCTACCCGTTCTTGGATCATCAAATCCAACTGGCTTCAAAGGTCCATATCTCAAAGTATCTATTCCTCTTTTAGCCATTACCTCTACAGGCATACATCCTTCAAAAATTTCTCTTTTCTCAAAAGAATGTAACTCAACCACTTCCGCACTTACAAGTTCATTCCAAAACTTTTCATATTCTTCCTTATTCATAGGTAAATTAATATAATCTGCCTCACCTTTTCCATATCTATCACCTACAAAAGCAATATTCATATCTACTGAACTTTTTTCTATAATTGGCGCTGCTGCATCATAAAAATGTAATTCATTATTTCCAACAAGTTTTGAAATCTTTTTAAATAAAACATCAGATGTTAAAGGTCCTGTAGCAATAATAGTTACAGCATCATCTGGAATTTCTGTAACCTCTTCTTTTATAATTTCAACATTATCTAAATTTTCAATATATTCAGTAACTTTTCTTGAAAAATCTTCTCTATCAACCGCCAAAGCTTGGCCTGCAGGTACACTTGTCTCATCAGCAATCTTTATTAACAAAGAATCCAACATTCTAAGTTCTTCTTTTAATAATCCGCACGCATTAGTTAACAAATTAGATTTAAAAGAATTGCTACAAACTATCTCTGCTAAATTCGAATTTGAATGTGCGGGTGAATATTTTGTTGGTTTCATTTCATATAATCTAACATTTATTCCATGTTTTGAAATTTGATAGGCAGCCTCGCATCCTGCAAGGCCGCCTCCTATAATATTTATGTAATCTTTCATATACTTCCTCATTATTTATCTAAATCATAATCTGCTTTATCTACTTTAGAATCAGTTTCAGTTTTGCTCTTAGCTGTTTTATCATCTTTTACTGTACTTTTTTCTTCGTCTTTTCCAAATGATGTTCTTCCCTCTTTGTTATGTTTTTTAGACACTCTATCTGTCTTAACTCTTGCTTCTAATGAAGTATAAATTTCTGATAATGGTCTAGCATTTGCATTTTTTCCTTTTCCTTGGTTAACTACAATTCCTTTTTCTTTAGCCATTTCTACAATTGCCTTTGATGTCATCCACAATGTTAAATTCGTAACACCATCTGTTGTAAGCTCTGGTATATCATTTGCTTTTGAAAACTCTTCAATTTTTTTATCATCAAAAGAAATACTTTTTTTATCATCAAAAGAAGTACTTTTTTTATCAGCATATTCATCTATTACTTTATTATATTCTTTATTTACAATTTCTACAATATGAGGAATTTCTTTTCCAGCTTTTTTTAATTCATAAGCTTCTTGAACTTTTTCAAAAAGAAAATCCATATCTTCTTGAGCCAATTTCTTTTTAGCTTCTTCATGATCATCAGCTTTTTCATATTTATCTTTGCTATACTTAGCATTTTCTTTATCTGCTATCTCTTTTTCATAATCTTTTACTTTTCCAACTTCTAATACTTTTTTAACTTCTTTTTCTTCTGCTGAGCCTTCTAATAATGGTGTAGCTTTACCTATTACAGCACCTTCAGCTCTATCACAAAGTCTAGCAATTCTTCCATCTACTTTAGCCCATGATTTTATTTTTCTAATTATCTTCATTAATAATCTTTTAAATGGTCCAATTTTATATGTTGGCATTTCAGGATCAGTAGTCTCTTTGCTATCTTTACCATCTTTTTCGCCATCTTTGCCTTTACCTTCTGAATCATCTTTGCTAGGATCTTTTGTAGGTTCTCCAGCCTTAGTAGCATCATCATCTTTGCCTTTGCTATCCTTATCTTTTAAACCTTTTTCTAAATTACTTAATCTTCCAAGCAATTCAGCACGCTCACCTTCCAACTTCTCTAATCTTTCTTTAATTTCTTTTATATCGCTCTCAAGATATTTTCCACCATTATTAATAAGAGCATTATTTTCAGCATTAATTTTTCCTTCTAGTTCTTCTATTTTATCTTTTAAAACTTTTACTTCTGGCGAATCTTTTTCTGGTTCAGCATCTTTAGTTTCGTCATTTTTCTTTAATGGTTCATGACCTTCGTCGTCTTTTTCTCCAATTTCTTTTGATTCTATACCTTTTCCCGTTTGTAAATCATTTAAATTTCCATTTAATTCATCACGTCGAGCTTTTAACTTATCTATTCCAGCTTTAATTTGAGCTAATTCTTCTGGAGTATAGTTACCTTCATTATTTCTAAGAACCCATTCTTCAGAATTAATTTTATTATCCAAAATACTAATTTGAGATTTTACAGCTTTCACTTCTGGTGAATCAATTTCTTCTGTTTTTTTATCATCCTTCTTAGGATCTTCTCTATTTTCTTCGCCATTTTCAGGTTCTTCCTTACTTTTACCGTCTTTATTTTCTTCACCTTTTTCTGGTTCTTCTTCACTTTTTTCATTTTCTTTAGTAAGAAGATCTCTTAATTCACTTTGTAATTTATATATTTCTATATCTATTTTAGTTCTATTAATTGAACTTGCATCTTTTCTCTCAGCATTAACAATAGCTGATTCTCCTTCTCCTGAAACCTCATAATATGATTGTTTTTCAGCTTGTAATTTTTCTATTTGCTTTTTTAATTCTTCAATTCTAGCTGATTCTTTTGATTCAGCAGTCCCAACAGCAACCTTTACATCATCTTTTATTGGTTCTTCTATTGGCTCCTTTACTGGCTCCTTTACTGGCTCTTTTTTTGGTTCCAATATTGGTTCTTTTAAAAGTTCACTCTTTGGTCTAGTAGTTTTTGGTTTACTACTTTTTGTTCTAGTATTTCTTGTTCTGCTTTTTGCTTTTGTAGCAGCTTTTTGTTTATTTTCTTTGCTTCCATTATATTTTTTTCTAGTATTCTTTTTTACTTTAACTTTTTCTTTATTTTCTTCCATACTATTCCCCTCTTTTTTATATTTTTATTTACGCTCTTTAAACTTCATTATTTATTTTATCACACTTGCAAGCTTTTTTCAACATTTATGTTAACTTTATTGATGTATCTAGCGCAAGTTTAATCATATCATTCAATGATTTTTGTCTATCTTCTGCAGATAACGAAGCTTTTTTCTTTATAGAATCAACAACTGTAAGCAAACAAGCTGCACTCTTTCCAAGCATTTTTGCAGTATAAAATAATGCAAACGATTCCATTTCTGCACCAACAATATTCAAATCAGTTGGAAAGCTATTAATCAACTCATCTACATTTTCTATATATGGATCAAAGCACTCTGTACATGCAATATTTTCTTTCTTAATATTAATATTTTCATCCATTGCAACCTTTTCAATAATATCATTAAGTTTCTCATCAGCTTTAACAAACTTTACATCTTGATTATTATAGTTCTTTGCAAAATTTCCTGGAGTGAAACTACCATCAACCAAAATAGTATCAAGCAAATCAACACTTTCATCATATGCTCCACAAGATCCAACTCTAATAATCGTTTTTACATCATAAAATTTGTATAATTCATAACAATATATTCCCATACTTGGCATTCCCATTCCAGATGCCATAACAGTAAGTCTTTTTCCTTTATACATACCTGTATATGCAAATATATTTCTAACTGAATTTACAAGTTCATAACTTTCAAAAAAATTTTCAACAATATATTTAGCTCTCAAGGGATCGCCAGGCATAAGAACCACTTCAGCGATATCTCCTTTTTTAGCTTCATTATGAGCAGTCATATTAATCTCCTTTTAATCTAATAATACAAAAATATTATATCTATAAAATTATTTTTTTACAACCCCAATAAAAAAAGATAGAATAAATTCTGCATCTACCCTATCTTTAAATATTAATTTACATATTACGCACTTTTTATCTCTAATCTTAATTTATCAGCAATCATCGCTATAAATTCTGAATTCGTAGGCTTTCCTTTATCAGCATTAACAGTATAACCAAATATATTTTCAGTAGCTTCTATTTTACCTCTACTCCAAGCAACTTCAATAGCATGTCTAATAGCCCTTTCAACCCTACTTGAAGTAGTTTTATATTTACGTGCTATCTCTGGATATAACTGTTTAGTAATTTGATTAATTACATCTATATTATCAACTGCCATCATTATAGCCTCTCTTAAATATTGATATCCCTTTATGTGAGCTGGTACTCCAACCTCATGAATAATATTTGTAACTAAAGCCTCTAAATTTTCCTCACTCTTTTCAGATTTTGGAATTTGAATATACTCTGCTTTTGTTTCTTTAACTACAAAGTTAGGTTTTCTATCAGGTACTTGATAGTTCTTTAATGACTCTATTCTTTTAATTAATACTTCTATATCGAAAGGTTTTACTACATAATATTGTGCTCCTAAATTAATTGCTTGCTTTGTAATCTTATCTTGTCCAACTGCAGAAATCATCACACAAAATGGATATTTCTCTAAATTTGTACTATTAAGTTTCTCTAAAACACCTATTCCATCTAAATGAGGCATTATAACATCTAACAAAGCAACGTCTGGTTGACATTCAACTATTTTCTCAAACGCTTCTTCTCCATCTTTAGCTACTGCTATAACCTCCATATTATCTTTACTGTCAAAATACTTTTTTAAAGTTGTTGCAAACTCAATGTTATCATCTGCAATTAGAACTGTAATTTTCTCCTTCACTTTTTTCTCCTTTCAAATCTAAATACTTAGTCATTTGAATACATGCTCAAAAGTATACTTTTCATTGTTTCTAATTTAATAAGTCGAATTGTAAAATATTTACATTGATTATTATAATCGCTTTTCGAACAAATTTCAATAGTTTAAATGAAGTTTTTCTATTTTTTTCCATCATTTTTTCTATTTTACTTCTATATTCTTTTTTCCAATAATTTTTACATCCTCTAAAGTAACTCTATCAGACAATTTATCCTTTTGTAACTTATAAATGCAATTTTTTTCTCCCTCAACAATAAGTCTTACTTTTTCCGCATATTCCATCTTAGAAATAACTATTCCTCTATTCTTTAAATGATACTTAACCTCTTCAAGCTCTTTATAATCAACAAAAAATTCTGCCTCTAATCCCTCTTCCTGCTTAATAATTGTTGCACTATCAAGAGCCGTTGTTGTAGCCAACGAATACGCTCTAACTAATCCTCCGGTTCCAAGCAAAATACCTCCAAAATATCTAGTAACAACAACTAAGACATTAGATATATTTTTACCATTAACAATATTAAGCATTGGGACACCAGCTGTTCCAGAAGGTTCTCCATCATCACTTGCTTTAAATACCCCTTCTTCTACAACTTTATAAACAAAACAATTATGCCTTGCATCATGATATTTCCTTCTAATAATATTCAATTTCTCTTCCGCTTCTTCTACAGATTCAACATGAAAAACATTGCAAATAAACTTAGACTTTTTTTCTGTAATTTCAGCAGAACAATCTTCTTTTATAGTATAAAACATATAATCTTCTCACTTTACTAAAAATGTTTTCCAGCAGTAAAACCTGTAGAATAAGCAATCTGTAAATTAAATCCGCCAGTATATGCATCGACATCTATGATTTCTCCTGCAAAATATAAACCAGAAACAATTTTAGATTCCATAGTTTTAGGATTAATTTCTTTAACACTTATTCCACCAGCTGTAACAATTGCCTCATCAACAGGTCTAAAACCATCAATCCTAATCTCAAAACATTTTAACAACTTAATCAAATTCATTCTCTCTTCTCTAGTAATCTCATTAACATGTTTTTCTGGATCAATTTTTGATTTATCAATAACAACATCAATCATTTTCTTAGGTAACAATTTGTCCAATGAATTTTTAAATTGTTTATTTTTTACCTCAGTAAAATCTCTCAAAATTCTTGCATCCAATTGTTCAAAAGAAAGTGCTGGTTTTAAATCTATTTTTAAAACAATCTTGCCATTTGAAATCTTTTTATCAACATCTTTATATCTAAGTAAATGAGCTGAACCACTTAATATTGTAGGACCACTCACTCCGAAATGTGTAAATAGCATTTCTCCAAAATCTGAATAAATTTTTTTATCTTTCTCAATATCGTATAACATTATTCCAACATTTCTAAGGCTTAATCCTTGCATTTTTGAACATACAGATTTTTCAGCAATCAAAGGAACTAATGAACCTCTAACATCTTTTATAGTATGTCCAAGTTCTTCTGCAATCTTATACCCCTCTCCATTTGAACCAGTTAGCGGATAACTTTTGCCTCCTGTTGCTAAAATAATTTTATCAGCATCTATCTTACCATTTTCTAATACAACACTTTTAACTCTGCTATCTTCAATCTCAATTCCACAAACTTTAGAATTTAACTTAACATCTACTCCAGCTTTTTTTGTTTCTCTCTCAAGTGCCATTCTAACATCTTCAGCTCTATCACTAGTTGGAAAATATCTATTACCACGTTCTTCTTTAACAGACACTCCTTCTTTTTTCAAAAGCTCAATAATATCTTTATTATCAAAATTTTCAAAAGCACTATATAAAAATCTACCGTTTCCAGGAATATTGTTTATAAAATCATCAATATCCAAACTACTTGTAATATTGCATCTACCTTTTCCAGTAATTAAAATCTTTTTTCCTAAAATATTATTCTTTTCTAATAAAACAACTTTATCACCAGATTTTGCTGCGCTAATCGCAGACATCATTCCAGCAGGTCCACCACCAATAACTACAACTTTCATTACTTATCCTCTTCTAATAATTTTACCGCCCTTATAACTCCAATTTTTCCATATTCATATGTAAGCCCACCTTGTTGAAAAGCAATATATGGATCACGAATAGGCGCATCACAACTAAGTTCAATTGATGAACCTTGTGTAAAGCTACCACTTGCCATAATTACCTTATCTGTATAACCAGGCATGTCCCAAGGCATTGGAACAGACTCAGAATCAATTGCGCATCCTCTCTGAATACCCTGAACATATTTTATAAGTTTATTTTCGTCTCTAAATATAACAGTTTGAACAATATCAGATCTCTTTTCATCAAATCTTGGAACAACATCATATCCAAGTTTCTCTAAAAGTCTACTTGTAAAAACCGCTGTTTTCAAGCTACTTGCCACAACAGAAGGTGCCATATAAATACCTTGTAAAAAGTTTTTGTTAATTCCTAAAGATGGTCCAACTTCTTTTCCTTGTCCTGGAGCTGTTAATCTTTCAGCACAAAGTTCAATATATTTCTTCTTTCCAACAATATATGCACCATTAGGAGCAAGTCCACCCCCCATATTTTTAATCAAAGATCCTACCATAAAATCAGCACCAACATCAACTGGTTCAATATCATCAACAAATTCTCCATAACAGTTATCTACCATTATAATAACATCTTTGTTAACTTCTCTAACCGCTTCTATAGCTCTTTTTATCTTATCCATAGTCAAACTTCTTCTAGTAGCATATCCTCTTGATCTTTGAATTTCAATCATCTTAACATCATTTTTTGCAAGTCTTGCTTTAATTTTATCAATATCAAAATCATCATCAATCAAATCTATTTGCTCATAATTAATATTATATGATTTTAAAGAACTAGGATTATCATTAAAACCTATTATTGAATCTAATGTATCATAAGGTTTACCAGAAATGCTAAGTAATGTATCGTCAGGTCTTAAGTTTGCAAATAAAGCTACAGTAATTGCATGAGTACCTGAAATAAATTGATTTCTAACTAAAGCATCCTCTGTATGAAAAATATCTGCAAAAACTTTCTCAATAGCATCTCTTCCTATATCATCATAACCATAGCCACTAGTTGAATTAAAATGAACATCTGCAATTCTATTTTTTTGAAAAGCATCTAAAACTCTTATACTGTTTCTCATACATCTTTCATCAATTTCTTTAACTTGACTTCTAATCTCATCCTCAACTTCTTTAACTAATAAATCTAATTTTTTATCGTTCATTTTTTTCTCCATTTCATACAATTTAATATATACAACATAACAGACTTTTTATAATATTTGTACTTAATTATAAATTTTTAAGTCAATGTCTTTGTTCCACACGAAATTTGCAATACAAATTTTGTGCATTATAATTTTCTATAACAAAAATCACATTTAAATACTATCTCTAGCTACTCCATTTTTTAAACAATACTTGCCTATAAATACAGGTGATAATTCATCTGATTCATATGTTGGTTCTAAAATAACATCACCATTGCTATTTATAACTCCCCATTTTCCGCCTTTTTTAATTCCTGCAAATCCATATTCGTCAACTTCTGTAACTTCATCATACTTATAAGGTACAATAACATTATCCTTCAAATCAACGAATCCCCATTCGTCTCCAGATTTGTTAGCATAAATATTGTTTGTTAAATATACTGTTTTATTTCCAACTTTCTTTCCATCAGAAGTTAAATAATACATTTCATTTTGAGTCATAACTTTAATATAATTATCAACTCTTTCTAATTGTGCATGCTCTACTGACACTACCTCGTTTATACTACCTGTATAAATAGTTATATTATCACGTACAGTTGCAATAAGTAATCCTGTACTTTTAATTTCTTCAATATAATCATACTCATTTTCTACAACTACATTTTTATCTTTATCTACAATTCCATACTTATAATTATCATCTATTGAAATATAAAATCTACCTGTTGATGTTTCTTCCAAACTTGCATATTTAGAATTCTCAACTTCTTTTCCACTCAAATCAAAAGTATAATCAACATCATCTAAACTAGCTTTTACATATATTCCAACAACCATAAGTTCTTGATATTTTTCAGGAATAAGAACATTCCCACTTAAATCTATCAACCCAAATGATTTGTTTTTTTGAACTGTAAATGTATCAGTTCCATTATTATAATAAATATCAATATATTTATTATCTGTTAAATTTTCTTTATTTTTATATAATGCATATCTTCCATTTTTTGAAGCTACTATATAAGCATCATCAGAATTTATTTCAGTAACACGATATACATTTTCATTATCCATTTTCAAAATTTCTTTTTCATTTTTATCTACATAACCATATATATATCCATTTTTAGTTTTGTTTCCTATAATATATCCGCCATCTTTATATGAACCTTCTCTAGTAAAACCATCACCTTTAACATAATCATATTTACAAGAAACAAGTTGAACACCTTTAATATTGATTACACCATATTTGTCATTTTTCTTTACTAATATTTCTCCATATTTATCTTGTAGTGAAGAAATTTCATCATACTCAGCATCTGTTACTTTATTTCCATCAAAATCTAATAAACCATATTTATTGTTTTCTTTATATTTAAGAACAGAATTGTTATAAACTGAATCATCAGCATTTGCAGTTTCTTGGATTCCTGATACTTCTTCAAAATCTGTATACAATTCTTGTTTACTAGCATTAAATACTTTATACTTACCATCAGAAACAACAATAAAAATTTCTTTATCTTGATTAGGAACTTGAACAAAATCATATTCAGCTGGGATTACAATATTTCCATCTCTTTTTATAACGCCATATTTTCCAGAAACCTCTAATGGAAAATATGTATAATTAGAAACTTCCAATAATTCATAATCCTTATTACTTTTTTCTTTATTAGAAATAATTTTTGAACAAGCAACCGCAAGTACAATTAACACTAATATAATTCCTATTATAATATAACCTTTTTTATTCATATACTCATCTCTTCACTTTCTTTGAACTTCCTAACATATAAACATTTTACAATAATTAATTCTTTATTTCAATATATTAGTTTAATTCACAAAAAGTAAACTAATACATAAAATATTATTACTAGGAGTGATATCTAATGACATTAGACAAACTGAATTTAAACGAATCAGGAAATATCGAAAATATAAACTGCTCTCCAGAAATTAAACAAAGATTTGTTGATTTAGGTTTCATCCCTGGATGTAAAATCAAACCTGTTTTAACAAGTATCTCTGGAAATATCAGAGCCTACTATATAAAAGATACTCTCTTGGCAATTCGAGATACTGACTCATGTAATATAACTATAAAGACGCCAATATAAAATTGACGTCTTTTGTACTATCCTTTATTTTCATTCTTTTTTTCATGTCTTGAATCATATTTCTTTGACCATTTATCAATATAATATCTTCTTATTATTGACATATTTGTAAAAATTCTTCCAACAAAAACTATTACAGCAGCTAAATAAATGTCTACATTCAATTTCTCACCTAAATATGTAAGAAGCATTGCTAAAATAGCATTTCCAAAAAATCCAGACACGAAAATTCTTATATCAAACTTCTTATTTAAAAGAGAATTAATTCCTCCAAAAACAGAATCAAGCGCGGCAACAATTGCAATTGCTAAATAGCCAGAATATGAATATGAAATTGTTGGCAAATTCATTCCTAAAATTATTCCTAGAACAGAACAAACTATAATTGTAATATAAATCATTGTAAATCTTCCTTTCTATTATTCTCCAAAATTAATTTCTACATTTCCATTATATTTATTAATATAAACTTCATTTTCAACAGTATATGAAATCTGTTTATTATAGCTCTCTAAATAATCTTTTATACCACCTTTTATATTAATAACACTTTCTAAATTCTTTGAATCTCCTATGACTTTTATTGTATAAGGTCCTGAAATTCTATTATCATTCATAACCATATACTCAGAAATATTAGCAACAAAAGAATTATTTACAACTCTCTCATCATTAAGTGAAATGGCTTCCGCACCAGCATACTTTAATTCATTAATTGCCATTATTAAATCATTATATGTTACAACTTGCTCTTTATCATTTGCTGCATTCTTTCCATCAGCAATTGTTAAAACAATACCAGGTCCTTTAACATCTGTATATCCTAAATCACAACGAGCTTTATCAACATCTGATTTTAGCAAATCCATAGTAGCTTGAACGTCAGATGATTGATCAGTATATTCTTTCGTTGTATTTTGAATTTCTTCAAGCTGTTGCTTCATTTCGTTTGATTTATCCTTTAACGCTGAATATTCAGTTCGTAATTCAGTTTCTCTTTTTTGTCCAACTCCAGATGCCTCAATAACCTGTACGCTTTTAAATTGAACAAACATAATGCTTGTAAACAATATACAAATTATTCCTATAGTCACTATCATTATAACTTTTCCCTTCAAGTCATTCACCACCTATTCTACAACTTGTAAATATTTATATTGTCTTGTTCCTGTATATTTTGGAACAGTAATTGAATCTTTCTTCTCCACTTTAACTCTAATTCCATCACTTTTCATAAAGTCCAAATAAGCATTAGGTCTTAGCATTGTTGAATACAATTCTGTTGGTGAACCAATTGCCTTAATCACAAAAGGAACACTAACTTTTTCATTATTTATTTTTACTACATTTCCATTACAACTAATAGCTGTAGTAGAAATTATACGTTGATTATTAATTGAAACCGCATCAGCACCTTGATTAAATAATTCATTAACCACTTCAACTAAATCAATATAATGGACTAAATCACCTGTTGAATCAGAATCTTGAAGAGTTATTACAATTCCCTTACCAGTCACATCTGTATATCCAAGTAATCTATTATATTCAGTTAATTCTTTTTCAAGTTTTTCTGACTCTTCACTATTAGATGCAGAAGATTTTCTCAAATTCTCTAATTGTGTTTGAGCAAGCTGAACCTGCACATACAATCTATTATAATTTTCTTGCTCGGTTAAAACTTGATCTCTAAGTTTGTTTTCCGCAATAGACTGAACTGTAGCTTCTCCCTCAGTGGTATAACTAATAGCACTTCTATATTGAACACAAATACTTGCAGCAGTAACAAAACATAAAATTCCAATTAAAAATACTTGCCATTTTTCTTTTTTCATCTATTTAACTCATCCCTCTCCATAAGACAATTTTTAATTAACCGCTTCTCTAAAATAAGCAGGATGCTCAGAAAGATTACTATTTATAAATAATTCACCTTTCTTTCCTTTTTCATTATTTAAAATTTCCTTCATAAATAAAATTCTTGTATTCAAATCTGTACAAGATCCTAAATAAACCGTTTTCTGTTCTTCTCCTAATATTAATGTATAATTTGTGTTATCTGAAATATCAATTTTAGTAATATATTTATCTACTTCATAATTTTTTGAAGTTTCAATTATGTTAGCAACTGTATCTAATTTCTTTAAATCATTTTCACAAAGTCTAACAGAATTATTATTAATATTTATTAAAGTATCCATTGGTGTTTCTTCACCAATTAACACTGGTAAATCAATTTTTTCACTAGTAATATCTAAAACATAACCTTGTCCATCTATAATCGCATATTTTCCTTCAGCAAATTCAACTAAATATTTTTCTGTTCTTTCTTCAACAATAATTTTTATCTTATTAGGTAAACTTCTAGAAATCTTTACAGAATTCACATATGAATTTCTTTCTATATTAGTAATTGCATCAGACTTTTTAAACAAAAATATATTCTTATATAACTGTATACCAGATAAACTTGCAATTGTATCTGATGCAATCTTTGAATTTTGTTCAACAACTATTTCTTGAATATTAAACATTGGCGATAAACATAAAAAACATATTGTTCCACCAAGTAAAGAAATTAAAAGAATTATTCTAGTTAATCTACCCCTTATTTTTTTCTTCTTTTCATTCATTTTAGGCCTAGCATTCTTATAATTATCCTTCTTAGGCTTGGTGTTTTTTGTTTTTTTCTTTTTCTTTTTAACTGATAAGTTTTTATCTTTTTTCTTATTAGCTAAATTTTTAGAATCAGAAAAACCAATAATATATTCATCATCGAAATTAAATTTATTATTCACTACTTGATTCTTTTTCTTCTGTTTCAAACCTCAAACCCCTTTGTTTAATAATATCTACATCTAATTTTTTCAACTTATATTCCAAGTTTTCATATCCTCTTTCAACAAACTCGCAATTATTTACACAAGTTATTCCTTTAGCTTTCAAACCAGCTCCAATTAATGCAGCACCACCACGCAAATCTGTAGCAGTAACATTTTTTCCAATTAATCTTTTGGTACCTTTAATAATAGCTGATGAACCCAAAATAGATATATGACCTCCCATTTTTGTAAGTTCAGGCACACATTTAAATCTGTTTTCAAAAATATTTTCAGTAACAATCGCTGTCCCTCTAGCCACAGAAAGCATAGATATAAATATTGATTGCATATCTGTTGGAAAACCCGGATACGGAAGAGTTTGAATATCAACCGCTTTCAACCTTTTTGGTGCATCAAGAACTATATCATCATTTTCTTTAAAAATCTTACACCCAGCTTCCTCTAACTTATTAATAACAGGAAGAATATGCTCTATATTAACACTCTGCAATTTAATCTTACCGCCAGTCATTGCTGTATATACTAGAAAAGTTCCAGCCTCTATTCTATCAGGCATTATATTGTATGAAATCTCCTTAAGTCTTTTAACTCCAATAATTTTAATAACATTACTTCCAGCACCTGAAACCTTAGCCCCCATTTTATTTAAAAATTTCTGCAAATCAACAATTTCAGGCTCCATTGCAACATTTCTAATAATTGTCTCTCCATCAGAAAAGACAGACGCTAAAATCAAATTTTCAGTAGCACCCACACTTGGAAAATCCAATTGAATTTCTGATGGCACTATTTTATCACATTTACATACTATATATCCAGTACTTTCGTCAATATTTATACCTAATTTTTTAAAACCATTAATATGTAAATCAATAGGTCTAGCTCCAATTTCACATCCACCCGGATAAGAAAACACAGCTTTTCTAAATCTTCCAAGCAATGCACCTGCTATAATAACAGAAGAACGCATTTTACTCATTAGTTTTTCATCAATTTGAAACTTATTAATTTTGCTAGAATCAATAACAATTTTCTTTCCTTTTTTATTTATTATGCACCCCAAATCTTTTAAAATATTAAACATTCCATTCGTATCTTTTATATTAGGAACATTATATAAAGTAGTAGTCCCAGCATTTAAAATACATGCTGCAATTATTGGCAATGCACTATTTTTAGAACCAGAAACTCTAACCTCGCCATTAATTTTCGCATCACCTTTAATCATATACATAGACATAACAATACCACCTTTCAATATTGATATATCTTATGTAATTTTTACATAAAAAGTTCCTATATTCTATTGCAAAAAAATATAATATGTAGTTTTTTAGTGACACGCAGTTTGAAAATTTTTACCTAACGCTTAAACGAAGTTTATGGAGTGGTAAAATCTTTTAGCAAGAAACAAAAAACTACATATTATATTTTTTATTATTTAATTTTAAAGAAAAACACATATTAATTTTTTCACACTTTGCTGTCGCAATCTTGATGAGCCTCTGTTCTTTCAGAACAACGGCTCATTTTAATGTATAGATTGCTTCAATCGCAGTGATTCAAAAATGCAATATGTGTTTTTCTTTTTATTGTAAATACAATTTCTATCTTATATCAATATTAAAAGCTTCGTGAGCTTCCACCACCACCGGAAGAACCTCCACCACCTGAAAAGCCACCAGAAGAACCGCCACCGAAAGAGCCTCCGCCCCATCCGGCCTCCTCCAAAGCTAGCATTAATAAGTAGCATAATAAAAACAAATCCAAGTGGAAAAGCTCCATATAGCATTACATTTGAAGTAACATTGCCAATAGCAAATCTAGCAATTCCATAAACTAAAAAATATAAAGCTATATATACTCCACTAACTTTCAATCGTGATTTACTTCCCTCTAAATAAGGGCCACCACAAATCGGAAAAATAAATCCAAAAATAGCTAATAAAATAACAAACACATCGTCTGTTCCAGATATCGAATCAGAACTACCTGCAGCAGGATCAATCTGACCATCGATTGTAATATTATATTCATTAGCCACTTCTGAAAGAACAGCACTAAAACCATTCTTTATTCCTTCATCATAATTATCATTTTTTAAATACGGAATTATATACTCGTCTTGTATTCTTCCTGTCTTTCCATCAGTAAGTGCACCTTCCAATCCATATCCAACTTCAATTCTAAATTTTCTATCACCAGTTGAACATAGTAAAAGAACACCATTATTTTTCTTAGAATCTCCTATACCAAATTTTCTAAATAATTCTGTAGCATATGATTCTAAATCCTGACCATCTAAACTAGTCACAGTAACTACAACAACTTGTGCACCTGTCTTCTGTTCTAATTCTTGATTAGTCTGCATTATATATTTTTTTGTATCTTCAGATAATACCTCAGCATAATCATTAACAAAAAAATCTCTAGTTTGTGAAACAACAGCACACACTTTTGTAGACCACATCATCAAAAAAATAATTATTATAAAAATAATATTTTTTAATCTCTTAGAACTGAACACTAGGTACCTCCTTGCTTCCTTCAGATGCTTGGAAATAATCTTTTGCATCAAAATTAAACATACCTGCAATCATTTTTGTTGGGAATTTTTTAATTTTAGCATTGTATTTTTGTACTGCATCATTATAATCTTTTCTCGCTGTTGCAATACGATTTTCAGTTCCAGCTAGTTCATCAGATAATTGAATAAAGTTTTGAGATGCTTTTAAGTCTGGATAATTTTCAACAACAACCATTAAATTATTTAATGCAGTTGTTAATTCATCATTAGCTTCTGCCTTTTCAGTAACAGTTTTTGCACTTGTCATTTTTTCTCTAGCTTCAGTAATAGAATTAATTATCTTCTCCTCATGTTGAGTATAACCTTTTACTGTACTTACTAAATTAGGGATTAAATCTGCTCTTCTTTGTAAATAAGTATCAATTGTAGCATATTTGCTATCAACATCTTCTGAAAGTGAAACAATTCCATTATAGCTTGACATTATCATTATTCCAATTAATACAACAATTGCAATAATAACTATAAGTCCAATATTTGATTTTTTCATTCTCATTCTCCTTTTCTATATTATATATACTAATTCTAATCTATAAAAATTTTTTTTACAATATATTATTTCACTATTCTAAACTAATAATGCATTTGTAATATGCAAATCAAAAATAAACATTTATAACTTTCTAAATTTTATATCTTTATTTTCATGTCAAATCGCCAACACAAATATCTATGCATTGTTACTTTAATATTATAAAAATTTTAAAAAAATTCTACAATATTATATATAAAATTTGTTAATATACATATAATCATTCCACAAACAGTAGGAATTAAGAAAGAAATCCATACCCATTTTGAACTATTAGTTTCTTTCTTAATTGTAAGCAACGTCGTCATACAAGGAAAATGAAGAAGAGTAAAAATCATAACATTTATGGCAGTAAGCATTGTCCAGCCATTTTCAATTAAAATCTCTCCTATCCTAAAACTATCGGAAATGTCAATTAAACAGCCACTTTGCATATACATCATTAATAAAATTGGAAGAACAATTTCGTTAGCAGGAATTCCAAAAATAAATGCTGTTAAAATATATCCATCTAACCCCATAATTTTAGCAACAGGGTCAAAAAAATAAGCAATATAAGAAATCATTGAAACTCCATCAATTTGAACATTTGCTAAAATCCATATAACAATTCCAGCTGGAATCGCACTAGAAATTGCTCTTCCTAAAACAAATAATGTTCTGTCCAAAACTGATCGAACTAAAATACTACCAAGCTGCGGTTTTCTATATGGCGGTAACTCTAAAATAAATCCACTACTTTCACCTTTCAAAAGTGTACAAGATAAAATTTTAGAAATTAATAATGATAAAACAATACCTAATAAAATTACTACTAGCACAACACCAGTAGAAACTAAACTTCCTACTATCCCATTAAATTTTCCAACAAAAAATATTGTAGCAATAGTAATTAACAAAGGAAATCTTCCATTGCACGGAACAAAGCAATTCGTCACAATAGCTATCATTCTTTCTCTCGTTGATCTCATAATTCGACATCCAATCACTCCAGCAGCGTTACACCCAAACCCCATGCACATTGTCAAAGCTTGCTTCCCACACGTTCCAGCTTTTCTAAAAAAATTATCTAAATTAAATGCAATTCTAGGTAATACTCCTAAATCCTCTAACAAAGTAAAAAGAGGAAAAAATATAGCCATTGGCGGAAGCATAACACTAATAATCCATGTAACCGTTTGATATACACCATTTATCAACAAACTTGAAACAAATTGTGGAAAATTCCAAGCAACAAACCAACTTTCAAGCCTCTCTTGACCTAACTCAAACAGCCTGCTTAAAAATTTTGAAGGATAGTTAGCTCCAATAATAGTTAACCAAAAAATAAAACCAAGCATAGCTATCATAATAGGAATACCAAAACATTTCGACGTAAGAATTTTATCAATCTTCCTATCTTTATTTAAATTAATTACTGATTTATCTATAACTTCATTTGCGATCGTTTCTGACATTTTTACAATTTTCTCATTCGAACCATATTCAACTAATTCGTCAATCTTATTTTCAGCAACAAAATCAATTTTTATTTTTAATTCTTCTAACGTTTTCTTTTTAGTCGCAATAGTCCCCACAACAGGAACTCCCAGCTTTTCAGACAGCAATTCCAAATCAATTTTAATATTTTTCTTTTTAGCCTCATCTAACAAATTAACACAAACAACAACATTTCTAGTAATTTGTAAAACCTGCAACACTAAATTCAAATTTCTCTCTAAGGCAGTAGCATCAACCACTACAACCATAACATCGAACTGTGATTTTTCTATAAAACTAGTTGTTACATCTTCCTCTTTCGAATACGCTTTCAAAGAATATGTACCAGGTAAATCAACAATTAAAAATTTTTTATTAGAATATTCGTATGTTCCCAAACTACTTTCAATCGTCTTTCCAGGCCAATTTCCAGTATGTTGATGTAATCCAGTCAAATTATTAAAAACACTACTCTTTCCAACATTAGGATTTCCAATTAAACCAATTGTAAAATTTATATCTTTTCTTATCTCATCAAAATCATCTACTAGTAACTTATTTCCCATAGAATTTTTGGTCAAACCCATTCATATCTCCTCCTCAATTTATTATATTCTTGCAAATATTTCTTGTTGACACAAAATTCTTTTTATTAGATAATTAATACATATTAGGGGGATTTAAAATGAAAAGTTTTAGTACATTATACCAAGAATTATACCAAGAATGTCATGATAGTCTTGAATCTTTAAGAAAGGAAGCCTTAAAAAAAAGAATAACACTATTTATAATATTATTCTTAATTTGTATATTAATATTTTTTGTAAGTACAACTGCTTTCACATTTGCATTATTTATTTCCATACTAATAAGTGCTTTGGTTCCTTTTTCAAATAAATATAAAAAGCAATATAAGGACACAGTAATAAAAAAATTAGTTAGTTTTTACGATCCTAATTTATCGTTCTCTCAAAATGGAAGAATTTCAAGATCTACATATAACGAAGCTGAATTTGAAAGATACGATTACTTCTATTCAAATGACTTAGTATCAGGAAAAATCGATAATGAAATATTATTTGAAGCAAGTGATGTTAGGACAGAAGATGAAAGTACCGATAGTGAAGGACACACATCAAGAACAATAGTATTCAGTGGATTGTTTTCATCAGCAAAATTTAATACTGATATAAAAAATACAATAAAAATTCGTTCTGACAAAGGCTTTTTAGGAAAACTATTACCAGCAAACAAGCAACTCATTCAATTAGATTCTCAAGAATTTGAAAAACTATTTGATGTATATTCTACAGACAAAATATTAGCCTTGAGAATCTTAACATCAGATATTTTAGATTATATGATCAATTTCAAAAAAGAAAACAAAATAAAATATGAACTAACATTAAAAAATTCATCCCTATACATACGTATACACTGTAAAGATATGTTCGAAGCTCCATTTAGCAAAGACTCCCTAGACTTTGACACATTACACATGTACTACAAAATAATTCATTTCGTATGCGAACTAAATAGGAAATTTTATCATACAGTTGAAGGAAAAGATATATAAAAGGAAGGAATAAATATGGAAATAATAATTATTATAGTTATAGCAATTTTATTAGTATTATTAATAATGTACAATGGATTAGTAAAGAAAAGAAATGCTGTAAAACAATCACGTTCATCAATAGATGTATATCTAACACAAAGATTTGATTTAATACCAAATCTTGTAGAATGTGTAAAAGGTTATGCAAAGCATGAAGAAAAATTATTAGAATCTATCACAAAATTAAGAACTGAATACAATGTAAGTAAAGATTTAGATAAAGCTTCTTTATTAAATACTCAAATGAATAAATTAATTGCAATTGTTGAAAATTATCCTGATTTAAAAGCTAGTGAAAACTTTTTAAATTTGCAAAAGAATTTAACAAAAATGGAAGATCAATTGCAAGCTGCAAGAAGATTATATAATATGGATGTAACGGCATATAATACTGCTATTCAAGTTTTTCCAACGAATTTAATTGCCTCTGCATTTAATTTTACAGAAGAAAAATTATTTGAATTAGAACCAGGAAAAGGTGAAAATGTTAAAATTAATTTTTAATTAATTACAAAAGGAAAAAGAATAATTCATATAAAATTTTTGAATCACCGCATAGAATATTCTTAATTAATTGCAAACGAAAAAATATTATACTTAATTTTGAAATGACGCGCAGTTTGAGAGTTTTTACCTAACCGACTAAACGAAGTTTAGTGGGCGGTAAAATCTCTTAGCAAGGAATAAAAAATTAAGTATAATATTTTTTGTTATATTAAATAAAAGAATAATGCATATCAAAATTTTTTCACACCTTGCTGTCGCATTCCTCGATTCTTAAAAATAAAAATTTATCATTTTTATTTTCAAATCGTGTAGAATGCTTCAATCAAACTCACTTCGCTCGTTTGGTCCCTGCGCGGTGATTCAAAAATTTTATATGAATTATTCTTTTATGTTTATAGTAAAATATTAAAATTAATTTTTAAAATTTTCTTCATAAATTTTAATTCGATCTAAGCCAAATAAGCAAAATCCTAAGCCAACAAAAAATACACTTAAACTAATAATATTAAAAAACACTCTTATATTTCCCAACAAACCAACATCCAAAAAAGCATACACATATCTATTTATATGATTATTAACTCTATCAACTATTTCAATTCTTGATTGTAAAAAAACAAATATCATATACAAATATGGGCCAATCGTCCAGGCAATAGGATCATACCACGAAAATCTCCTCTTCTCATCAAACAAAATCCAATCAAATAAAGTAACCAACGGCATCACATAATGAAAAATAATATCCGTAGTCTTTAAAGATTGATATGGATTAATCTTCAAAGCATATGGAATTAAAATAAAATGATACACAATCATTGTAAGTAATATCGAAATTAAAACTTCGCCTTTAATATGAGGAGAAATACTACTAGTCCCATGTATTCCTTCTCTTTTAATATCTATTAATGTTTTTATAGTTAATGTAATAAATAACCCACAACAAAACATATTACTAATAATCGTAAAATATAAAAAATTAATTCTTTTAAATTCACCTTTTAAAAAGCCAAAATCATATATAAGAGCTCCTATACTAATGCAAGAAGCTCCTAATCTATATAAAAAAGCTATAACTCTATTTTTTATACTCATATATCCAATCTCCATCATTCATTAGTAGACATCAAACCGAAACTAATACCTATAGCACTATTAATTTTTCCCATAATTTTTTCATCATCAATATGCCCAATCTTTTCTTTTAATCTACTCTTATCTATTGTACGAATTTGCTCAGCCAAAACAACCGAATCAGCCTTTAATCCAACATCTTTAGAATCAATTTCAATATGAGTTGGCAATCTATTTTTTCCAATTTGAGAAGTTATTGCAGCAGCTATAACTGTAGGACTGTACTTGTTTCCCATATCATTTTGTATTATCAAAACAGGCCTTATTCCCCCCTGCTCCGATCCAATAACAGGACTTAAATCCGCATAAAACATATCTCCTCTTTTGATTACCATAATAATCACTCCTAATAATTCTGTATATCGAATTTGTAAATTACTATATCTAAATTTTATTTAAATTTACAATATTTCAAGTTTAATATATTCTATGATAGTAGTCTCATTATTGTTTATATCTTTAACTACAATTTTTTCAATTGAACTCTTCTCTTTATTAAAAAACAACGTTTTACTTAATGAATACTTATTTTGAGAATTTTTGCTTCTTACACTAATTATGTAATATCCGTCTTTATCAATCACTTCTTTATTTTCATCGCACAAATAATCATCAATAAAAGAATCAAGTCCAACTGAATTTTTAATGACACCTGCATAATCTGAAAAAACCTTCTCAACAGGCAATTGCGTATTTTTAATAGTCAAACAATTATCTACATTTTCAATAATAATTCCACTGTCATTTTCAGTGCTTCTAATCTCCTGTCTTGAAATACCATCGTAGTTTGACTGCAAAAGAGTATAACTATTAGAATTCTTATTACTATTTACTGTAACTTTACTCTCAACATTATATTCTTTAATACTTGAAATATAATTATTTAAATCACTTACATCTTCGATGTTTTTATTATTACCAGGAATAAAAAATTTATAACAACAGAAAATCAAAATATGTAAAATTAAAATAAAAAAAATAATGAAAATTTTTTTCTTCATTTCAGACTCCCTTCATGCCAGTTTTTATATAATAATATGAATTTTCAAAAAAAATATTCACTACATCATTTTTTTCAGAACAAAAACAAACTATTTATAACATTTACACTTATTACAACATTTTTAAGTCAGCAACTTTATTCATGTACGAAATTTACTTTTTAAATTTCTACGCATTATTATTTTTATATAATTGGAAATTCTGAAAACATTTCTATTTCATAAAAATAAGGCGGACTTTAACCGCCTTTATAATCTAATTATCCAGTCTTACTAGAAATCTCTTTACGCATCTTTCCCATAATTCTCTTCTCTAACCTAGAAATATAACTTTGCGATATGCCTAATAAATCAGCAACTTCCTTCTGAGTTTTCTCAGCACACCCATTCATTCCGAAACGTAAATTCATAATATATTTTTCCTTATCAGACAATTTTGAAATTGCAATTTTGAGCAATTTATGATCAACCTCATCTTCAAGATTTTTATAAATTACATCCTCATCTGTTCCAAGAATATCAGATAAAAGAAGTTCATTCCCATCTCTATCTTGATTAAGAGGTTCATCAATAGAAACTTCACTTTTTATTCTATTATTACGTCTCAAAAACATAAGAATCTCATTTTCAATACATCTTGAAGCATATGTAGCTAATTTTATATTCTTTCCTGTATTAAAAGTATTAATTGCCTTCATTAATCCTATTGTTCCAATAGAAATCAAATCCTCTAAATCCACTCCTGTATTCTCAAACTTTTTAGCTATATACACCACTAATCTCAAATTTCTTTCAACCAAAATCTGTTTTGCCTCACCGTCTTTCTCATCTATTCTAGCTAAAATCTCACTCTCTTCCTGAGCCGAAAGTGGCGGTGGCAGTGTTTGACTTCCATTAATATAAAAAATCGGTAATTTATCAAAATCCTTTTTAGTAATCTTCCTATAAAACATTCTCAAAATATCAAGTATACTCATATCTCACATACTCCTTCATCTAAAGTTTCTAATCCGAAAATTCCAGAATAAGATTTAGTTTCACTTATATTTTCGTCACATATTCCAATTACTACATTATAAAATTTCTTACCATTTTTCTTTAGTGCAACAAAATCCGGTTTTATTCCGAGTAAAAATCCTGAAGAATTTCCCAGGCTTCTATATGGAATAAGAAACATTCCATCAGGAATAGTTTCTTTACCTTTAAGCATTTTATCCAAATCATTAAATAAATCCCCATCAATAACAGATTTTAAAGCATTCTTTTCCACAATCATAACAGGTTTTCCTGTGTATGGCTCTCTTAGAAGGTTTCCCGTATCAAGTAATAATCTAATCTCTTTTACTTTACCCGAAATAGAAATAACAACATCTTTAAAAACATGTTTTGACCTCTTTCTAAAAAAATATATAAGCATTATTATTGCAATTATTCCTGCTAAAAAAACTTTAAACACATTAAAATTTCCAACAACTACTCCATTAAAAATTGAAAACTTATCCTTATTAAAAGCGCACATTAATGCAAATGAAGTACCTGCAAAGACAAAATTAATAAAGTAAAACAAAAAAGTTTGTTTAAGCAACAATTGTAAACTTTTTGGCCTAAATGCAATTAAAATAATTAGTATTCCTACTAAAATTTGAAAATATGTAGTTTTAGGAAAAATTAAAGTTAAAATATAATAAGCAGTTGCAATCAATGCAGAACATATTTTTCTTACGAGTTTATTTAATGAATTAAGTAAAACAGCCTCCGACAATATAATAGATAAATTCATAACAAGATTTTCTATAAATACAACATCTAAATATATTGTCATATTAAACATCCCCCAAATCTTTATTCTTAAATTTAGATTAATGTTATAATAACAAATACAATTTAAAAAACTTGTCATTTTCTAATGTAGAAAAAAAGAAATAATCTACAAAATGTAAATTATTTCTTTCTCGATTTATCTATATATATTTTCTTTGACAATAATGGATAACTTATTTCATATTTTTATTTTTTCTTAAGAAAGTTGGTATATCCAATTCGTTACTGTTATTAGATTCAGATGAGCTAATTGGATTCATCTTTCTCTCCCAAGCTTTATTAACTATATCAGTAGCTTTTTGAACTTTTTCATCTTCATTTTCAAAACCAGTAGCAATAACAGTAATTTGGATTTCATCACCCATAGAATCATCTGTAACAGAACCAAATATAATGTTTGCTTCTGGATCTGCACTGCGTTGAACTAATTCAGCAGCTGTATTAGCTTCGTGTAATCCAACATCGCTACCACCTGTAATATTAATAATAACTCCTCTTGCACCTTCAATAGAAGTTTCAAGTAATGGAGATTGAATAGCTTGTTTTGCAGCATCTTCAGCTCTGTTTTCTCCAGAAGCTCTACCAATACCCATATGAGCCATTCCTCTATCTAACATTATTGTTTTAACATCAGCAAAATCCAAGTTAATTAATCCAGGTACAGCTATTAAATCTGATATACCTTGAACACCTTGTCTTAATACATCATCAGCCATTCTGAATGCTTCAATAATTGATGTTTTTCTATCAATTACTTGTAATAATTTATCATTAGGAATTACAACTAATGTATCAACTTTACCTTTTAAGCTCTCAATACCTCTTTCAGCTTGAGCTAATCTTTTCTTTCCTTCGAAAGTAAAAGGTTTAGTAACAACACCTATTGTTAAAATTCCCATTTCTTTTGCAGTTCCAGCAACTATTGGTGCAGCACCAGTTCCTGTTCCACCACCCATACCAGCAGTAACAAAAACCATATCAGCTCCGCGTAATGCTTCTGCAACTTCTGTGCGACTTTCTTCAGCAGCTTGTGCTCCTATATCAGGATTTGCTCCTGCTCCAAGTCCTCTTGTTAATTTTTCACCTATTTGAATTTTTGTTGATGCTTTTGATAATTGAAGTGCTTGTCTATCAGTATTAACAGCAATAAACTCAACATTCTTAATTCCTGCTTCAATCATTCTGTTAACAGCATTATTTCCAGCTCCTCCAACACCAATTACTTTGATAGTGGCTGTGCCATCCATCATGTAGTTGTTATTGTTATCATCATTTTCCATTATCATAAGGTACTTCCTCCTTCAATAAATATATATTATAAAAATTAAAAACAACTTAAATTTTATGAATAGAAAAAATCTCTAACTTTTTCTAAAACATTTTTCAAAACTGACTTTTCAGATTTTGCATCGATTGTACTAGAAACTTTCTTTGTAAAAGCTCTAGAAGACACATATCTAACAAGCGCATAACTTGTTCTATACACTGGCTTAATTGTAGTAATAAGTCTTGCATTTGTAATCTTCACAGGAATATTCAAAATAATCTTTCCTGCCATATCACACTTATTTATATTAGTAATTCCTTCACCTGTCAAGATTACATTATTAATATTGTTTTTTAAACCTTGCATTGTAATTTCTTTATTAACAAGTGAAAAGATTTCCTCAACCCTAGCTTCAATAATTTCTATTAACTCTGAACTCTTAATTGTTTTATTTCTTGTATCTCCGCCATTATATGTATTCAAAATAATATTATTATCATTATCAATAAATGATTTTAAAGCTAGTCCATATTGACGTTTTAATTTATCAGCCTCTTCTTTAGAAATATTTAAAACATATGCAATATCACTTGTAATATTGTCACCACCTAAAGGTAATGTATCATTAAAAATAAATGAATTTCCTTTGAAAATACCTATCTCTGTATTTCCAGCCCCTATATCAAGAATCATAACATTATCATTCATTTCACTGCCATCTAAAACTAAATTTCTTTCAGCAAGTGTAATTGGAACAATTCCGTCTATTTCTATACCAGCTCTTCTACAGATATTTGTAATTTTCTTTATGTAGTCCTTATCAGCCAAGATTAGTTGAGCCATTAAAGTAAAACTTGAGCAATAACTTCCTACTGGATCCTCAACAGTTTTACCATCTTCCAAAATAAATTTATCTGGAATAATATCAATCAAAACTTCATCATCTGGCATTTCAATCTCTTTAACTGAAGATAAAGCTGAAACAACATCTTTGTAAGATATTCCATCAAATCTATCTTTAGTTTCTTTTACAACACTGTTTTGAACTATTGTTGTATACTTTCCTGGTATTGTAATGTATGCAGAACTAATTTTAAAATTAGCTATTTCCTCTGCTTCTCTAATTGTTTTAGAGATTGCAATAGAAATTGCATCACCATCAATAATTTGACCTTTAGCCATTCCGTTACATCTACAGCAAGTATTACAAATTATCTCGATTTGTTTGAAATTATTAACTTCTCCGACAACAGTGCTAACCTTTGAAGTACCGATGTCAATTCCTACAATTATATCCCCAATTGCCAAGACAATTCCTCCATTTTTTCCGTTTCTTTTAATATGTCTAAGGATATTACAATTTCATCAAAAAGTCAATAGAAATCGTCACGTTTTTGTAACCCTTTTGTAACCTTTTTGTAATAAAGTTTTGTAAATCGATTATTACTATATAACACTTTTTCGTAAAAATCAACACAAAGCGACACAAATTTTCTAAAAAACCTTAGTTTATTTTGCATAATGTTATAATGCAATTTTTTATGTAAAATTTTCTTAGCTTTTTCATTAGTAATTTGTAATTTAATTTGTAATTTATTTATATTTAAATATTTTCAAAATATTTTTTTAGCACCTGTAAAATTTCTAAAAAATTTTCTAATTTATTAACCTCATCTTTTACCATTTTTGCAGAAGGCATTCCTTTTAAATACCAACCAATATGTTTACGCATTTCTCTGACAGCTGTATACTCACCTTTTTCTTTAATAAGCATATCATATTGCCACAAAATAGTTCTCATAATCTCAGCACTATCAGGACTTTTAACATCTTCACCTTTTAAATAAGAAGCAATCTCATTAAAAATCCATGGATTTCCTAACGTAGCACGACCAATCATAATACCATCAACACCAGTTTTTGAAAACAATTTCTCAGCCGATTTTCCATCAATAACATCACCATTACCTATAACCGGAATTGAAACATTCTCCTTAACTTGGCGAATAATATCCCAATCAGCAACTCCAGAATAAAACTGACTTCTAGTCCTTCCATGAACAGTAATCGCAGAAGCACCAGCCTCTTCAATACGCTTAGCAGCCTCAACTGCAACAATATGATCATCATCCCACCCTTTACGGATTTTAACCGTAACAGGAACTTTAGAAACAGCAACAACACTTTTTACAATCTCAGAAACCAAATCCAAATCAAGTAAAAGCTTACTACCATCTCCGTTTTTAACAACCTTTGGAGCAGGACACCCCATATTAATATCAATAATATCAGCCTTATCATTCAAGAATTCGGCAGCATGAGCCATAACATCAGGTTCATTACCAAAAATTTGCATTGAAATAGGTCTTTTCTCACCATCAGTATTAAGCATAGAAATAGTTTTATCATCACCATAAAAAATAGCCTTTGCACTAACCATTTCAGCCTCAACCAACCCAGCACCGCACTCCTTGCAGATTTTTCTAAAAGCCAAATCCGTAACCCCAGCCATAGGAGCAAGCAAAAGATTATTATTCAATTCAACATTACCAATCATTAATTTATGATAAAACATAAAACCCCCACTTCAAAACTTTTTTATAATATATCAAATATATGGTGAAAAATCCATATATAAATTTTCTCACGCCTTGCCGCCCTAAATCTTGATGAGCCTCTGTTCTTTCAGAACAACGGCTCTTTCTTATGTAGATTGCTTCAATCGCATTCACTTCGTTCATTTGGTCGCTGCGCGGCGATTCAAAAATGTTATATATGGATTTTTCACATTTTCATTATCTTTAACCAAACCAAGCTTAAAAAGATTGGCTTAGAGCAAGGCAAAATTTATTTTGAATACTGGAGCGTACGCGTGTACGTGAGAATTTCAAAATAAATTTTAACACAGCTATCAGCCAATATTTTTGAGCTATTCGATGAAAATTGCCCTCTGGCGCCTAGCACTAACATTAACAACCAGCCCCAAGCAAACAAAATTAGTAAGCAAAGAACTACCGCCATAACTAACAAAAGGAAGAGGCACACCCGTAATAGGAAGAAGTCCCATAGTCATACCAATATTCTCAACCATATGGAAACATAAAATACCAGCAATACCAATGGCAATATATGAACCAACATTATCCTTAGCAGTTTTGGCAATATACACTATTCTCGTAATCAAAACAACATAAGTAATAATAATAGTAGCAGCAATCAAAAATCCCATTTCCTCACCAATTGCTGAAAAAATAAAGTCAGTAGTCTTTGGATGTAAATAACCTAATTGCGTCTGATTTCCTTGAAACAATCCCATTCCTAAAATTTGACCAGCACCTATTGCTAATTTTGACTGAATGATATTATATCCTGCTCCTCTTGGATCACTTTCAGGGTGTAAATAAACGTCAATTCTTTTTAATGCATGCTCAGGCAAATTCATATAAATTACTGGAACTAATACAGCTATTAATACTATGGCTGCAAATATATATTTCTTATCTATTCCTGAAACAAACAAAATAAATACTGTTGCAAAAATGTATGCAGTTGCAGTTCCAAAGTCAGGCTCAACTACAATAAGCATTATTGGAAGTCCTGCAATTGCAAGCACTGCAAGCAACTTATAAAATTTATTTATTTCCTTTTTATTTCTTGCTTGTAATAAATTTAAAGCATAAGCCATAAACAAAATGGTTGCAATCTTACCAAATTCAGATGGTTGAAAAGAAAAGCTTCCTATATTAAACCAGCTACTAGCTCCATTTATTTGTTCAGTAAACAGAACCAGTATTAATAAGAAAACACATATTCCATAAAAAACTGGAGCTATCCTTAAAATTTTATCATAGTCAATAACAATTGCTAATATAAAAAAAGGAATACTAATAAACAACCATTGTATTTGTTTTATAAATTCAACATGATCTGTATTTTGACTAGTAGAAAAGAGTGCTGTTAAACCAATTGCAATAAGAATTACTGCGCATATAAGCACTCCCCAGTCCAAATTTTTTAATAATTTTTTTCTCATTTAAAACCTCATCGTATGTATTATGTATAATATACATTAAAATTTATTATAATAAACACTCATTATATTAAAGTAAGAGTAGACAATGTTCTTGCATAGCCTACCCGTAATTTACAATATTTTATTCTTCTTTTCCTATATTCTCATCTTCGTCAGTTTCAACTTCATCAGAATCTTCTTTAATAACATCTTCTGTTTCTACTTCTTCATCTAATTCAGTATCTTCGTCAGCATTTTCTTCTTGCTCTTCATTTTCCACTTTTTCATTTTCAACCTCTTTTTTAGGTTTTCTGCCTCTCCTCTTTGGAGCTTCTTTTTTCTCAGCCATTTTTTCTTCTTTTTCCTCGTTCTCCGCTTCTTGCTCTCTCATCTTCTCGCCTTTTAAATCATTTTTTATATTAACAATAGGAATATTCGCATACAAAGCCGGAGCTCCATTTGTTCCATCATCATTTGCTTGATTTGTTAATCTAACATCTATTTCTTTTTCATCAACAACAACATATTTCTTTATTACTTCAATAATTTCCTGTTTCATTAAATCCAAAAAATCAGCTGACACATTTGCTCTATCTTGCATTAAAACTAAATGTAGTCTTTCTTTTGCTGTGTCTTTTGAAGTTTCATCTATATCTTGTCCAGATTTTAATACTCTTTTGAAAAAATTTGTTATTCCTTCAAACATTTTTTACCTCCAGTTAATCTTTATTTTTTGCTGAATACTCTTTTTAATCTAGCAAAGAAACCAGTTTCTCTTCCTGGTACACTAACTTCAATATTTTCGCCAAGTATTCTTCTTGAAATTTCAATATAAGCTTTACCAGATGGAGCTTTTTTATTTGAAATAACAGGTTCACCTTTATTGGTTTGAGTTATAATAAATTCGTCATCTGGAACTACACCAATTAAATCAATTGATAACAAATCAACAATATCATCAACATCCATCATTTCGCCTCTTTTTACCATATTAGGACGTAATCTATTAACAATTAATTCTGGATTTTTTATTTCTGAAGATTCTAATAATCCTATAATTCTATCAGCATCTCTAATAGCTGATATTTCAGCTGTTGTAACAACAATAGCTCTATCAGCTCCAACAATTGCATTTTTAAACCCTTGTTCAATTCCAGCCGGGCAATCAATTAAAATATAATCAAATTCTTCTTTCAATTTAGAAATTAGTTCTTTCATTTGATCTTCATTAATAGCTGTTTTATCTCTTGTTTGAGCAGCAGGAAGTAAAAATAATTCTTTAAAACGTTTATCCTTAATTAAAGCTTGTCTTATTTTACATTTTTCCTCAATAACATCAACTATGTCATATACAATTCTATTCTCTAGTCCCATAACAACATCTAAATTTCTCAATCCGATATCTGTATCAACTAAAGCTACCTTCTTTCCTGCAAGTGCAAGTGCAGAACCCAAATTAGCTGTTGTTGTGGTCTTACCTACTCCACCTTTACCAGATGTTATTACTATAACTTCTCCCATAAAATCCTCCATTCTATTTGTTGTCATAATTTTCATCATAAACTATGTATCTCTTATTTTTTACTTATATATCTTATATTTTTTTGACTAAAAAGTCAATGTCTATTGTAATATTTTTGTAATATTTTATTTTTCGACAATCCTACAACTTCAAGCACAACACAATTATTTATAAGTAAAATGCTTCTTATAATATAAAAAATAGATTGATTATTCATTACTAATTTTATATAATATCACAAAAGGAGGTTAACATATGCGTAGAAGAAAAAAAATATTAAAACGTATACTGATAATTATCGCTATACTTTTGGCAATATTCCTACTTTATAAATTTATTAAACCACAAAAGAAAATAGATACGTCAAAATCTGAAAAACAAAAGGGCGAAGTAATTGAACTAACAACTGTAAATGAACCCAATATAGAAATTAAACTACCAGACAAAATCAAAAATGAAGAAAACAATACAACAACAAATAGTCAAAATTATGAACCAATAACAGATAATTCAGAAGATTCAGAAAAATATCTAATTTCAATTTTATCAAACAACGAAGTAACCATTTTAATAGGAAATGATTCAGAAAAAATATTAGATAATAGCTCTAAAGTTCAAATTGGCGGTGAATATAAAGTAAATGGTATCGAAGATAAAATTAAATCTGTATACTATTTTAATGTAGAAAATTATAAGTATCCAATCTTTTTACTTTTAACCCAAGAAGGAAAACTACTTTACGTAGATATAGAAAATGCATTTAAAACTGGAATTTTTAAAATATCAGGAACAATCGAAAACCTACCAGAAGTTGAAAGTGTATATTCAAGTAAAGCTGAAAAAAACGGAAACAGCTATCGTACAGCAGTTATAACATGTACAAATGGTGAAGGCTATGAATTTAGTCTTGATATGATAAATAAATAAACAAATAAATAAAAGGAGGAACAAACATGAATAACTTAATTGAAATAAGATGGCACGGTAGAGGTGGTCAAGGTGCTAAAACAGCCTCTCTTCTACTTGCAGACGCAGCATTCAACACTGGGAAATATATTCAAGGGTTCCCTGAATATGGTCCAGAAAGAATGGGTGCACCAATAACAGCTTACAACAGAATAAGTAATTCACCAATAACAATACACAGTAACATTTATGAACCTGACTATGTAGTAGTTGTTGATGATACATTATTAGAATCAGTAGACGTTGCAAGTGGGCTTAAAGAAACAGGTGCTATTGTAATAAACACAACAAAAAACAACGAAACAATTAAGCAAGCACTATCACACTACAAAGGTTCAATTTATAAAATTGATGCAAGAAAAATATCAATGGAAACACTAGGGAAATATTTTCCAAACACACCAATGCTTGCAGCAATCGTAAAAGTAAGTCAAATAATGACAGACGAAGAATTTTTAGCAGACATGGTTGGATCATTCAAGCATAAATTTGCTAAAAAACCAGAAGTAATAGAAGGAAACATGAAGGCTCTTGAAATGGCTCTTCGTGAAGTTGAAAAAGTACAATAAAAAATATCTTGGTTTGAAAAAAATGACTTAGAGCAAGAAAAAAATTATTTTGAAATCTTCACGTACCTATGCACATTTTGGTATTCAAAATAATTTTTAACACAGCTACCAGTCAATATCTTCAAGCCCAATATAAGGAGGTTACAAACAAATGAGTAATGAAATAAACCCAACCACACCATATCAAGACTTAACAATCGGTGGCAACATCTACACAGCCGGCAATGCAAAAGAATTCAAAACCGGTGATTGGAGAAGTCAAAAACCAATATGGATAGAAGAAAAATGCAAACAATGTGGATTATGCTTCCCTGTATGTCCAGACGATGCAATACCAGTAACAAAAGATCAAAAAAGAACAGACTTTAATTATGATGCATGTAAAGGATGCATGGTATGCTTAAAAGCATGCCCATTCAATGCAATAGAAAAGGAGGTTAAATAATGGGAATACGTGAAAGATTAAGTGGAAACGAAGCTGTAGCAACAGCAATGAAACAAATAAACCCAGACGTAGTAGCAGCCTTCCCTATCACACCATCAACTGAAATACCACAATACTTCTCAACATTTGTAAGCAACGGTCAAGTTGATACAAACTTTGTTGCAGTAGAAAGTGAACACAGCGCAATGAGTGCATGTATAGGATCAGAAGCAGCTGGAGCAAGAACAATGACAGCAACATCTGCTAATGGACTATCTCTTATGTGGGAAATGATCTATATAGCATCTAGCCTACGTTTACCTATAGTAATGTCACTTGTAAACAGAGCTGTATCAGGGCCCCTAAACATCCATAATGATCACTCAGATGCAATGGGTGTTAGAGATAGCGGATGGATACAACTATTTTCAGAAAACAATCAAGAAGCATATGACAACACAATAATGGCAAACAGAATCGCTGAACACAAAGACGTTCTACTTCCATTAATGGTATGTCAAGATGGCTTCATAACATCACATTCTATTGAAAATATAGAATTAATTGAAGATGATAAAGTTAAAAATTTCGTAGGACAATATAAACCTGAGCACTATTTATTAGATGACAAAAATCCAATGGCTATTGGACCTTTAGACCTACAAGCTTACCTATTCGAACATAAAGCTCAACAAGCAATCGCAATGAAAAATGCTAAAAAAGTAATATTAGAAGTAGCAGAAGAATTTGAAAAAATGACAGGAAGAAAATATGGACTTTTCGAAGAATATAAATTAGACGATGCAGATTTCGCAATAGTATGTATGAACTCAACTGCAGGAACAGCTAAAGCAGCAATAGATGAATTAAGAGAACAAGGAATAAAAGCAGGATTACTTAAAGTTAGAGTTTTCCGTCCATTCCCTGGTGAAGAAATTGCAAAAGCACTATCTAAAGTAAAATCTGTAGCAATTCTTGATAAAGCAGATTCCTTAAATGGTCAAGGTGGAGCTCTTTATGAAGACGTTGTAGCTGGAATGTATAATGAAAAATTATCTATTCCTGCTGTTAATTACATTTATGGAATTGGTGGTAGAGATACAACAGTTAAAGAAATAAAATCAGTATTCGAAGATTTAAGCAAATTAGAAGAAAAAGTAGAAAATCCATATAGATATTTAGGTTTAAGGGGGGATAAATAATGGCATACAATTTAAAAGAAATAATGGCAACAAAACCTTCTAGATTAACATCAGGTCACAGAATGTGTGCAGGATGTGGAGCACCTGGTGTAGCAAGAATGGTATTAAGAGCATTAAAACCAGAAGATCATGCAGTAATCGCAAACGCAACAGGATGTATGGAAGTATCTACTTTCATCTATCCATACACAGCATGGACAGATTCATTTATACACACAGCATTCGAATGTGCAGGAGCAACTATCTCAGGAGCTGAAGCTGCATATCAATCAATGAAAAAACAAGGAAAACTACCAGAAGGGAAAGAAACAAAATTCATTGCATTTGGTGGAGACGGTGGAACTTATGATATAGGATTACAAAGTTTATCAGGAGCAATGGAAAGAGGTCACGACATGGTTTACGTATGTTATGACAATGGTGCATACATGAATACAGGTATACAACGTTCATCAGCCACTCCAAAATTTGCAGATACAACAACCTCACCTGCTGGAAGCGTAATACCAGGAAAAATGCAAAACAGGAAAGACTTAACAAAAATAATGGTTGGTCATCATCTTCCTTACGTTGCCCAAACATTAGCAATGACAAACTTTAAAGATTTATATGAAAAATCAGAAAAAGCAATATATACAGAAGGTCCTGCATTCTTAAATGTAATGGCACCATGTCCACGTGGTTGGGGTTATAATACTGAAGATTTGATGCAAATTAATAAATTAGCCGCAGATACTTGCTACTGGCCATTGTATGAAGTAGTAGATGGAAAATATCATATTACTTACAAACCTGCTAAAAAATTACCAATTGAAGAATTCCTAAGACCTCAAAAAAGATTTAAACACATGTTTAAACCAGGTAACGAATGGATGATTCAAGAATTTCAAGCAGAAGTTGACAGACGTTGGCAAGAACTTCTTGATTTAGAAGAATTAACAAATAAAGAATAACAAAATTAAATTTATTCAACTATTATTAAGAAAATATTATATTTATTTTTTCGTTCCTTGCTAAAACATTTTCCCACCTCTTAAACTTCGTTTAAAAGGTTAGGGAAAAACTTTCAAACTGCGCGTCACTCAAAAATCAAATATAATATTTTCTTAACAAGTCTAATAATTATATAAAATTCTCAATTTCCTTCCAAACATCATCAGAATAAATTTTTCTTTCAGCTGAAAAAGGAAGAAGCGTAGAAAACGACAAACCTAAAGACTCCTTTATCTTCTCAAGCTCCATATCAACTTTGGTAACAGCGATTTTATCAGCCTTATTTGCAATAAGCATAAAAGGAAGATTAGTCCTTTTAATATACTCAAACATATGAGCATCATCAGCAGTAGGCTTATGTCTAATATCTAAAAGAAGCACAATAAGCGCAATATTCTGACATTTTTGCAAATAATCTTCTATAAAACGTCCCATATTAACCTGTTCTTCTTTACTTAATTTGCTATAACCGTAACCAGGTAAATCAACAAAATAAAAATTATTATCAATATTATAAAAATTAATTTGTCTTGTTTTTCCTGGAGTATTACTAGTTCTAGCCAAAGATTTTCTATTAAGCATTGTATTGATAAAAGAAGATTTACCAACATTAGATTTACCAACAAGAACAATTTGAGGTAAATCATTTTTTGGATATTGGGCTGGTTTTACAGCAGATATTTCAAATTGTGGATTTTTAACAATCATATTAATTTCTCCATTTCTATTTTATATTGTAGCAAACTTTCTAGATGGCTATAATATAAAGCGTTTTGACCAAATTTAAATTTGGCTAAATTTGTAAATAATAAGCGGACTTCAAATATTTTAATACAACCTTTATAATAGTCCGCTTTTTATAAGCTTTATGCTTTTGGTTTTAAAACCTCAATTCCCCCCATATATGGTCTTAATACTTCTGGGATAGTAATTGAACCATCTTTTTGATAGTGATTTTCTAAGAAAGCAATTAACATACGAGGTGGAGCAACAACAGTGTTGTTAAGTGTATGAGCATAATAATTACCTTTTTCACCTTTTATACGAATTCCAAGACGTCTAGCTTGCGCATCTGTTAAGTTTGAACAACTTCCAACCTCGAAGTATTTTTGTTGACGAGGACTCCAAGCTTCAACATCACAAGATTTTGCCTTTAAGTCAGCTAAATCTCCAGAACAACATTCCAAAGTTCTAACAGGAATATCCATACTTCTGAATAATTCAACTGTGTATTGCCACATTTTTTCATACCAATCCCAAGATTCATCAGGTTCACAAACAACAATCATTTCTTGTTTTTCAAATTGATGTATTCTGTAAATACCACGTTCTTCAATACCATGAGCACCTTTTTCTTTTCTAAAACATGGGGAATAAGAAGTCATAGTATAAGGTAAGTTAGCTTTATCTAAGATTTGTCCTTTAAATTTACCAATCATAGAATGCTCACTAGTTCCAATTAAATATAAATCTTCACCTTCAATTTTATACATCATTGCATCCATTTCTTCAAAGCTCATAACACCAGTAACAACATCAGATCTAATCATATAAGGTGGGATACAATATGTAAATCCTTTATTAATCATAAAATCTCTAGCGTAAGATAAAACTGCTGAATGAAGTCTAGCAATATCACCAACTAAATAGTAAAAACCATTTCCAGCAACTCTACGAGCAGCATCTAAATCTATACCAGCTAAACTTTCCATTATATCTGTGTGGTATGGAATTTCATAATCAGGAACAACGGGCTTACCAAATTTTTCGTTTTCAACATTTTCACTATCATCTTTACCTATAGGAACAGACTCATGCATAATATTAGGAATTTTCATCATAATGTTTGTAACTTTCTCTGAATATTCAGCTTCCAGTTTTTCATTTTCAGCAAGTTCATCATTAATTTTTTTAACTTCAGCTTTAATTTTTTCAGCTTCATCTTTTTTACCATCACGCATTAATCCACCAATTTGTGTACTAAGTGAATTTCTTTGAGCTCTTAACTCATCTCCATGAAGTTTTAATTCTCTGTTTTTGTTATCAAGTTCAATAACCTCATCAACAAGAGGTAATTTGTGCATTTGAAACTTGTTTTTGATATTTTGTTTAACAATATCAGGGTTTTCTCTTAAAAATTTAATATCAATCATAATAATCTCCTTTCAAATTATTTATTTATATAATCTTTATTTATATCTTCACATAATTCAAATCTATGTGATTGACCAGTTATATTATCAGGTCTTTCAGGAATAGATTCTAAAAACATAGACTCACGTCTAACCCAAATATTTCTGTTATCTTCTCTTGGGTATAGAGGTTTGTAAACTACCATTCTTTCTTGAGTTTCGGAGTCGTACGCAACATTTTCAACAAAATAATAATTTCCTTTAAAATGTCTGTACACTTTACCAATTTTAACTTCTTCCATAAAATTCTTCCTTTCTTATGGTGGTAAAAAATAGAACAAAAGAGGACTTTAATAACATTTTTAAGTCCGCGTTTTTGTTCGCATGCGAAATTTGCTTTGCAAATTTCAGAGCATTGTTATTTTATATAATAGTAAGCTCTATTATATAACAAAAAGCCCTTATGCTTTTTTAGCATAAGGGCGAATATTCGCGGTACCACCTTGATTTATAACTTTTATAGTACGTAACCAGTACAAATGGTCTAACTTATTAGGTTAGAAGCTAAAGAGTAGATTCATAAAATGTTTTAATCTGTTTTCACCGACCACAGACTCTCTAAATAAAACTTAGATTATTACTAATCTCTTATCTCTGCCAAATTATGTATACAATTGTAGCACGGAAGAAATAATTTGTCAATTAGAATTGATTGAAAAAATCTTGAAAAAAATATATAATTCTTAAAAAGAAAGAAGATGAAGAAAAATGAAAAAATATAATTTAGGATTAATATGTGGAAGATTTGGTCCAATACACAAAGGCCACCAATCAATTATAAATACAAGTATAGAAAGATGCGATAAAACACTTATTTTTGTTGGATCAGCACAAGAAAGTGGAACTTTGCGAAATCCATTTTCTGCAGATTTTAGAACGGATTTAATTAGAAAAGTATTCCCAGATAAAAATAAAGTTCAAATAGAAAAATTAGATGACATGACAAATGAGTATGACATCAATTCAATTTGGGGACAATATGTAATAGACAAAACAATAGAAGCAACAGGAAGAAAAGCCGATGCAATAATATCTGGAAATGATGAATCAAGAAGAAATTGGTTTTCAGAAGGACAAATGAGGAAAGTAAAAGAAATATTAGTAGATAGAAGAAAAATAAGTATTTCAGCAACACTTTTACGTGGATATATTTTAATTGATGATAAAAGAGAATTTATAAAATATGTACCAGAAGAGATAATACCAGAGTTTGATATAATAAGAAAAGAATTATTAAAAAGTGAAATTTATGCATTAATATTAGATGAAATGGGAGAGAATTTATCAATAGAAAATTACAAAAAAATATATGATATATACGAAAAAGAAGATAAAAAAATTAAAATGAGTAATATTTAAAAAGTCCAAGCATATAATAACGATAGGAGGATAAAAAATGTACGAGTCTTATATTAAAGAAGTTCCTATCGTGGATTTAAAAAAAGAGGATTATGATGAATCAATTATTCAGTGTATTACTGAATCACAAAAACGACTAGAACTTGCACATAGAAATTTTGAATATGCAAGAGGAGAACTAGTTGATTATTATGCATATCAAATCAAGTCCGAACAATCCAAAATAAGTTACTTATTAAAACAAGCAAAAAAATATCAAAGAACAAAAGCGGACTATTTATAATATTTACGGTTATTATAATATTACACAGTCCGCGTATTTGTTCGTGTGCGAATTTTGTAAAGCAAATTTCTGTACAATGTTTTATTTAATATAATAAGAAGTTAAAAGAACTTACTATTATATTAAAAGCAGTAGATATTAAAATCTACTGCTTTTGATTGATTTGATTTGTGATTTGTAATTTTTTTAAAATTAAATAATAATGTTACTCAACAGTAACTGATTTTGCTAAATTTCTTGGCTTATCAACATCCAATCCTTTTTCTTTAGAAATAAAGTATGCAAATAATTGAAGTGGAATAATTGATAAGATAGGTGAGATAAGTGGGTTTGTTTTAGGTATTGTAATCATATTATCAAAACTCTTATCACCTAAATCTTGGTTTGTAACTACTAAAGTTTTAGCACCTCTAGTAATAACCTCTTGTAGATTACTTATTGTTTTTGGTGTTAAAGCAGGATCTGTCATAATAGAAATAACAGTTACACCTTTTTCAATTAAGGCGATAGGACCATGTTTTAATTCACCAGCAGCATAAGCGTCTGAGTGTATATATGAAATCTCTTTAAGTTTCAATGAAGCTTCTAAAGCAGCTGAATAATCAATACCTCTTCCTAAGAAGAACATATCTTTTTCAGTATAAACTTGTTTTGCAAAATTTCTAACACCGTCAATATTCTTTAAAACATCTTCAACTTGAGAAGGAAGTTTTAAAACATCAGCTTTTAATTCAGAAATTATATCTGATTTTTTTCCTAATATTTCAGCAAAATTAATTGCCATAAGTGTCATTAAAACAACTTGAGAAGTATAAGCTTTTGTTGAAGCAACAGCAATTTCAGGACCAGCATGAGTATATACTGTATAATCAGCTTCACGAGTTATTGAACTTCCAATAACATTTGAAATTGCAATTGTTTTTGCACCTTTTTCTTTAGAAAGTTTTAAAGCAGCAATAGTATCAGCTGTTTCACCAGACTGGCTGATAAAAATAACTAAAGATTTTTCATCAATTAGTGGATCTCTGTATCTAAATTCAGAAGCAATATCAACTTCAGTTTGAATCCCACAAAGTTTTTCAAATAAAGCTTTTGTAGCAAGACCAGCATGCATAGCTGTTCCACAAGCTACAATATAGATTCTATTTAAATTTTTTAAATAATCTTTAGATAAATCTAAACCTTCAATAGTACATTTTCCATCAGAGGTTAATCTTGAACCGATTGTTTCTCTAATAGATTTTGGTTGTTCATGAATTTCTTTTAACATGAAATCAGGGTAACCATCTTTTTCAGCAGCAGAAGCATTCCAATCAATGTTTACAAGATCCTTCTTTATAGGTTTTAAGTTTGAATCAAAAAACTCTGCTTTATTTTTTGATAAAACGACATATTCATAATCATTTAAAAGATAGAAATCTTTTGTATAAGAAAGAATAGCTGGTATATCAGAACTAATATAATTTTCAGTTGCAGTTGTACCAATAACTAGAGGACTATCTTTTCTAACAACAATCATTTTCTCAGGTAAGAAAGATGAAATAATTTCTAATGCAAAGCTTCCTTTTAAATCAGAACATGCTGAAACAACAGCTCTTAAAACTTTTTTATCATCATCTTTTGTATCTTTTTCATAATAGTAGTCAATTAAATTTGGGATAACTTCTGTATCTGTTTCAGAATAGAAAGAATACCCCTTTTTACTTAAGAAATCTTTAAGTTCATGATAATTTTCAACAATACCATTATGAACAACAGCAAAATTCTTTTTTCCATCAACATGTGGATGAGAATTTTCATTCGAAGGCTTACCATGAGTAGCCCATCTTGTATGAGCAATTCCTATAGTACCTTCCAAAGAATTGATTGCAGGAACTTTTTCAAGTTCAGCAACTCTACCTTTACTTTTTACAACGTTAATTCCATTTTTTTCGATTGTTGCAACACCAGCAGAGTCATAACCTCTGTATTCAAGTCTTAACAATCCATTAATTAATATAGGCTCAGCTTTTTTAGTACCTATATATCCAACAATTCCACACATAATACCCTCCTTTGTAGAACACATATAAATATTAATTAAGACATAAAATAAGCATCTAAACCAAAGGCAGAGAGAATACTGTCTTATTACATATTTATATAAAATTTTTTTGAAATATTATGCGAAAAAAATATATTTACATGAAAAAAATTATTGTTTCATCATTACTGATGAACTTTGAACCTTTTCTAATGACAGTAACATGCCATAGAGCATCCGCCGAAAACTTCGATAAACTCTAACCTCGTTAAGCGCTGGAAAATCAACGCTCTGGCGCTTGTTAATAACTAACCCAAACCTCCTTTCAAACTAGATTTTTTATATTTTATTCACACTATAGTCCATATATTACTATAAAAGAAAAAAAAATGCAAATCGAATTGAAAAGTCAAAATAATATATATATAATATTTAAAAATAAAAATAAAGGAGAAGAAAAATGAAAAAAGAAAAAGGATTAATATCAGTATTAATGTTACCAATAATAGCAACATTAATATTAGGAGTGGGAATATACGTATACAGTTCATCTTACTCTGCAATATCAGACACAGCAGGACAAATGAGAGATATGGAGAATGACATGTACAATTCAATGATAAATATGTATATTGGAGACTCTCAAAAAGGATCTGATGTAAAAGAAATGATTGATAATGTAATAGCTCAAAATTCACAATACGTAAATGAAAGAGGTAAATTCATAAGCATACACGTAGATAAAATTGACGAATATGATGATTACACATTAGAAAAAGTAACAAGAGCAGCTAACATCTATGAAAATTTTAACGCAGAAAATTCACAAGCCAACATTAGTGCAGCACAAGTAGAATATAGAAACTTAAAACAAAAAATAAACACAGCAAAAAATTACACAGTAACAGAGACAAAAAAAGACGGAATAATCTATGCAGTTACAATATCACAAAACGATTAATGAAATTTAATTCAGTAAACTCTATATATTAAATCAATTTAATCGTGTCCGCACCTAATTTAGTAAGCAAGGTACACGTTCACCAAAACAAACCAATCCCTCACCTTCCTAAATCTGGGTGCATTTTTTTGCCTAAATAAAGATTGATAAAAAAGGTCGAATATGATATTATAAACACGTAAAAAGAGAGGGAATATGTATGGAAAAATACAAAATACAAAAGCCAAGAAACGTAAAGCTTGAAGCTCAAGTACACAAAATTTGAAACCAAGCCCAATAACATAAAATCTAAGAGAAAGGAATTAATCAATACAAAAATTGATTATACGAGAAAAAATGAATTTAAAAACTTTAATAAGCCAAGAAGAATTAGAAAAAAGAATTAAAGAAATAGCAGAGCAAATAACTGAGGAATATGAAAATAAGGAACTAATTATAATTTGCATACTTACAGGAGCTGTATATTTTGCAACAGATTTAACAAAATATATAAAAAATGAGTCATTAAAATTAGATTTTATGAAGGTATCAAGCTATGGAAATTCTACAGAAAGCACAGGAGAAATAAAAATAAAAAAAGATTTGGAAAATAGCATTGCAGGGAAAAATGTAATAATTGTAGAAGACATTATAGATACAGGTTTAACAATGGCAACATTAAAAAAATATTTACTTGAAAGAAAACCAGAAAGTTTGAAAATATGTACATTGTTAGATAAAAAAGAAAGAAGAAAAGTTGAAATAAAAGTAGACTATGTAGGGTTTGAAGTTCCAAATAAATTTGTATTAGGTTATGGAATGGATTATGAAGAGTATTACAGAAATCTACCATATATAGCATATTGTGATGAGTAAAATTTTTAGAATTTTGTGAGGGAACAAGATGTTTAACATAGAAGACGAATTAAAAAAATTACCACATAAACCAGGCGTATACATCATGAGAAATAAAGATGATAAAATTATTTACGTTGGAAAAGCCATATCTTTAAAAAATAGAGTTACACAATATTTTAGAAAAACAAATAAAACTCAAAGAATAAAGAATATGGTTTCTTTAATTGACCATTTTGAGTATATAGTATGTGACAATGAGGCAGAAGCTTTAATTTTAGAATGTAATTTAATAAAAGAAAATAGACCCAAATTTAATGTGTTGTTAAAAGATGATAAAACTTATCCATACATAAGAATTGGAATGAAAGAAGAATACCCAAGTATATATATAACAAGGCGAATCCAAAATGATGGAGCAAAATATTTTGGACCATATGCAAATCCAGGCGCAGCGAGAGAAATGATTAACTTTATAAAAGAAAAGTTCCAAGTAAGGCAATGCAAAACATTTAAATTTAACGATAGGGCATGCTTAAATTATCACATAAAAAAATGTTTAGCACCTTGTATGAAGTATGTTACAAGAGATGAATATATGGTTCAAATAAATCAGATAATTATGTTATTAGAAGGTAAAACAAGCAAGATTTTAAAAGAGCTTGAAGTCGAAATGAAGCAAGCATCTGAAAAATTAGAATTTGAAAAAGCAGCAACAATTAGAGATAGAATGAATGCAATTGAAAGAATTTCAGCAAAACAAAAAGTTTCAAATATATCTGAAAACAATATTGATGTAATTGGAGTTTATAAAAATGAATTGTCAGCATGTGTAGAAATATTCTTTGTACGTGGGAGCAAAATGATAGACAGAGAACACTATTTTTTTGATGAATTAAAAGATATGGAAACAAAAGAAATATTGTCTGGATTTATAAAACAATACTATCTAGGCAAAATGGAATTTCCAAATAAGATAATGATTCAAGAAGAAATTGAAGATAAAGATATAATTCAAGAATGGTTAACAAATAGTGCTGGACGAAAAGTTGAAATAAAAGCACCACAAAAAGGCGAAAAACTAAGGTTTGTAGAAATGGCTGAAAACAATGCTAAAATTACACTAGAAAATAAATCAAAAGATAAATTCGAAGTATTAAATGAATTTAAAGAAGTACTAAATTTAGATCATTTACCACACAAAATTGAAACTTTTGATATATCAAACATTTCAGGAACACATATTGTTGCTGGAATGTGCGTAGCACAAGATGGAATTATAAAAAGAAATATGTCAAGAAGATTTAGAATAAAAACAGTGTATGGTCAAGATGATCCAAGATGTACAGAAGAAGTTGTAACAAGAAGAATAAAACATTCTTTAGAAAATCCAAAAGGCGGATTTGGAACGTTACCAGACCTAATTTTAGCAGATGGTGGTATAACACAAATAAAAGCAATAAAAAGAGCATTAAGTACATATAATCTTCAAGATCAGATTCCTGTGTATGGAATGGTTAAAGATGATACACACTCAACTAGAGCATTAGTTGATGAAAATAGAAAAGAATTTGAAATTTCTGAACGATTATTTTTCTTCATAACAAATTTGCAAAATGAAGTTCATAATACAGCAATAGAATATCATAGAAAGCTAAGAGAGCAAGATATGACTAAATCAAGTTTAGATGAAATTGAAGGAATAGGAAAAGCTAAAAGAGATGCACTACTTAGAAAGTTTGGAACAATAGAAAAAATTAAAAATGCAAGTATTGATGAATTAACACAAGTAAAAGGAATAAATGAAAAACTTGCTCAAAAACTAAAAGAAATGTAAGAAAAAGCCAGAAATGGCTTTTTTTCTATAATAGGAAAGTTCTCCAAACTTCCTATTATAGAAAAATAACAATGCACTCAAAATTTGCTTTGCAAATTTCGCGCGCGAACAAAGACGCGGACTAAAAAATATTATAATTAGTGCAAACGTTATAAATAGTCCGCTTTTGTTCTAGCTTTTTGTTGAAAATTGTGGTTAAAATATGTTAAAATATTAAATGTAGTTGTCATAAACTCTTTTATAAAAGAATATATATTATAATGAGTTCAAAGAACTTTCCAAAGTAATATAAAAAAGGAGAGTATGACAAATGATAAAAAATAAATATTTTAAAATAATATGCATAATGGCAGTAATAACAATGACTGCAAACATAGTTTTAATATATAATTTTTGTAAGTTAATATGCATATTGTGAAAATGATATTGGAGAGAGAAGTAATATGAATATTGCAAATGAATGGAAAGATTATGAAATAATAGACATGGCAAATGGAGAAAAGCTAGAAAGATGGGGCAATATAAAATTAATAAGACCAGATCCACAAATTATTTGGAAAACCAAAAGCTTTCCAAACGAGTGGAAAAATGCTAATGCTAAATACAATAGAAGTAATACAGGTGGAGGAGCATGGGAATATAAAAAAAGATTACCAGAAAGCTGGCAAGTAAAATATAAAAATTTAACTTTTAATATTAAGCCGATGGGATTTAAACATACAGGATTATTTCCAGAACAAGCAGTTAATTGGGATTGGATGATAAATAAAATTCAACAATCAAAAAGAAATATAAAAGTTTTAAATTTATTTGCATATACAGGTGGAGCTACAGTAGCTTGCCTTTCAGCTGGAGCATCAGTATGTCATGTCGATTCATCAAAAGGAATGACTACTTGGGCAAAAGAAAATGTAGAGAGTTCAGGACTAAGAGAAAAACCTGTAAGATTTATAATAGATGATGTTGTGAAGTTTGTTCAAAGAGAAATTAGAAGAGGAAACAAATATGATGCAATAGTTATGGATCCTCCATCATATGGAAGAGGAAAAAACGGAGAAGTATGGCAATTTGAAAACAATATTGCAGATTTGGTTGAATTATGTATGCAAGTTCTAAGCGATGATCCTTTATTCTTTTTAATAAATTCATACACAACAGGAATTTCTTCAAGAGTTTTAGCTAACCTACTAGAACTAAATATGAAAAATCATAAAGGAAAAATAACATCAGGAGAAATTGGCTTGCCAATGAAAAATTCAAACTTAGTATTACCATGTGGAATTTATGGTAGATGGGAAAAATAATAAGTATACGAGGAAAAAATGAAATTAAAAATAATATACGAAGATAATCATATAATTGTAGTAGAGAAGCCAGTCAATATTCCATCACAAGGGGACAAGACTGGCGATGAAGATATGCTAACAATAATAAAAAAATATTTAATAGAAAAATACAATAAGCCAGGAGATGCATATTTAGGATTAGTACATAGATTAGACAGACCAACAGGTGGAGTAATGGTATTCGCCAAAACCTCAAAAGCTGCATCTAGACTTAGTGAGCAAATAAGAGAAAAGAAGCTTGAAAAAGAATATTTATGCATAGTTGATGGAAAAATGGAGAAACCTGCAGATATTTTCGAAGACTACTTAGTAAAAAATGAGAAAAATAATTTAAGCAGGGTTACAGATAAAAACAACAAAAATGCTAAATTAGCAAAACTTGAATATGAAGTTTTAAAATACGATGAAAAAATAAATTTATCACTAGTTAGAGTAAAATTATATACAGGTAGACATCATCAAATTAGAGTTCAATTCGCAAGTAGAAACCATAGCTTATATGGAGATCAAAAATATGGAACACGAGGAAGAGGAAAACAACTATGCCTATGGGCATATAAACTTTCTTTTGCACATCCAACAACAAAAGAACATCTAGAATTTACAGATTATCCAGAGCCAATTGGCAGTTGGGTAATTTTAAAAGATGAAGAATAAAGTTAGATGTTTGTAAAACAGGAAAATAGATGTAGATATGGCAATGTGCAGAAAAATTCTTTGCAAATACCATATGGGAATAAGAATGTAAAAAAAGTCATTGATAGCAAAAACTTATATGTTTTGGTTATCAATGACTTTTTTAGTAATCTGAATTTGCTAAAAATAATGTGCAAATCGTTTTGAAATTAATAATATATCCTTAATTGATGACTAAATACACCATTCTCTACAGATGTATATAAAGAAATATTATCATACTTTTTCAAAATCTTTTTTACTTTCCATAGACCTAAACCTGTATTATTAGGCTTTGTAGAATAGTTCTTTTCAAAAATTTTATCTTTATCAATTTTTGAATCAGAATTACACGAGTTTTCAATCGTTAAATAATCATAATGAGCTCTACCATCTCTAGCAATTATTATATTAATAAATTTTTCAGATGAATTTTCAGCAGCCTCAATGCTATTATCTAAAAATATTCCTAAAATACGATTAAATTCATAGATATCCATATTTAAAGTTGTTAAATCAATAAATACTTCAATATTAAAATCAATACCTAAATTTTTTGATTTGTAATACTTTTCTGTAAGTAATGATAAAACTGGTGGACTATTTAAAACATCTTTATTAAAAACAGAAAGTTTTTTTAGTTCATCACAATCTTTGAAAATGCTAGAATAATAATGTTTTAATCCATCAAAATCATCAGCAGATAAATATCCACCAATAGATTGCATTATATTAGAAAAATCATGTTTAAATTCTCTAATACCATCATAAGAGTGTGAAAGAGTTATATATGATTTTTTTTCAGAATCTAAATTGTTTTCAACATATTGAAGCTTTAATATTTTTATTAAAAGAATAATTACAATACTAATTAATAGCATATTGAGTAAAACAAAAGCAAATGAAACAGTTGAAAAAGCACTATATAAGAAATGACCATTTAGTAAAACAGTAAATAAACACGCAAATGAAAAGATATGAATAATTAATTTGCTAGGAGTATCTAAACCGTTATAAAAATTTTTAGAAAACTTCATTTTATCAAATATTTTCATTAGTGAAAACATAATAAGATATGAAGGAATAATTATAAAAGGTCTAACGATTGGTACCTTTTCAAGAGAAGAAGGTTGTATATCAAACATAAATGCAATTGTGTATGTGAAAAATAATTTTAATACTTGAAACATTGTAAATGGAAGTATTAGAAAGAAAGTACTATGCTCAAATTCCTTTCTAAATAAAAAGTATAAAACAACAAAAACAATTGCAATATTTATAAATGGAAAAAAGGATATAGGCGTAAAACAAATATTTATAATTTCTAAAGGAAAAGAAATAAACAAATATAATGTAGTCTTTTTCTTAGAAAAATCTAAGTTAAAAGCTTTTATAAAAAATAATCTACTAATTAGAAGTTCAGCAAAAGCCATAACAATCGATATTAATTTTGTAAAAACTACATTTTCTGAAAATAAAATTTGCATAAATAACACCTCTTTATAACTACTACCATTTTATGGAGCGTAATAATAAATATAAAATAATTTCTATTTAATGTCAATAGAATTTTGTAAAAAAATGTAAAAAGATAGAGATACACTTATTTTATATTAAAAATAATTCTAAAACAATAAAAAAATAATAAAATTATAAAAAAAGAAAGGATAAGACAAAATGAATAAAAAAATTGTTTTGAGTATAGCTGTTATTTTTTCATTAGTATTATGTGTGGGAGTCTTAAAAAATGAGGTACGTGCAGATAATATTAATAAGAAAATATGTTGGGGAATAAAAAGAAACAACAACCATGAGCAACCTGATTTAGGAAAAGAAAATAGAGAATTAATTGATAAATACAATGGAATAGCGATGGGAAGTAAAGAAAAGAAATATATATACCTAACATTTGATTTAGGATATGAAGCAGGATATACGGAAAATATATTAGATACCCTAAAAGCAAATGATGTTAAGGCATGTTTTTTTATTACAGCTCATTATTTAAATACTCAGCCTGACATAGTTAAAAGGATGATAGAAGAAGGGCATGATGTTGGAAACCATACTGTTAATCACAAAAGCATGCCTGAAATTTCGGACTCTGAAGTGGAAAAAGAGGTTATGAATCTGCATACAGCAATATATGAAAAGTTTGGGTATGAGATGAAATATTTAAGACCCCCAAAGGGAGAATATTGTGAAAGAACATTAGTCTTATGCAATAAAATGAATTATCAAACAATAATGTGGTCTTTTGCATATGATGATTGGGATGAGAATAAACAGGGGAGAGAAGCTTATGGAAAGGAAAAAATATTGAATAATACACATCCAGGAGAGGTTATGCTACTTCACGGAACTTCAAAGGATAATATGAATATTTTGGATGAATGTATTAAAGCTATTAAATCTGACGGATATGAGTTTAAAAAATTAGATGAATTTGTCAGGTAGAATTGGTTAGAGAAAAGAAAATTATATTGATTTTTTCGTTCCTTGCTAAAAGATTTTACCACCTACTAAACTTCGTTTAGTAGGTTAGGTAAAAACTTTCAAACTGCGCGTCACTAAAAAATCAAATATAATTTTCTTTTTCGTTCGAATTTAGATATAACCATTATTGCAAAAGATACGAGGGAAAATACATATAAAATTTTTGAACCACTGCGCAGGGACCAAACGAGCGAAGCGAGTTCGATTGAAGCATTCTACCTACTTTGAAAATAAGAAAATATCAATTTTTTGATATTTTATATTTTCAAAAACTAAAAAATGCGACAGCAAGGTGTGAAAAAAATTTGATGTGTATTTTTCCTTTTTTTTAAAATTCAATATAAATAATGTTAGTAATATTTCTCTAACATTTGAATATATATAAACATAGAAGAAATGTTAGAAAGGATGAAACATTATATGAATTTAAATAGAGTAAATGAAATTTTAGATTTACCCAGAGAAGTCGGAACCAATATTCCAAAAGTTACAATGCTGGGATTCGATGAAGTATTAATTGAAAATTATAAAGGAATATTAGAATATGAAGAATTCTTTATAAGAGTATGTACACATATAGGAAATATAAACATAAATGGATTCGAATTAAAACTAAATCAAATCAGTGATGAATCAGTAAGCATAACTGGAAAAATAGAAAATCTAGATTTCGAACGTAGGTGAAAAAATGGTTTTAACGAAAAAAAATAATTTTATAAAAGGATATCTTCAAATAGAAATTGAAGGTTTTTATATAGAAAGATTTTTTAATGCGTGTACGAAGCAAGGAATAGAGTTATGGGGAACAAAAAGAAAAAATAATACTAGCATAATTACCAATATAAAAATAGATGATTTTAGAGGAATAAGAAATATAGCAAGAAAAACACAATGTAGCATGAAAATAAAAAGAAAAAAAGGAATACCATTTATAATAAGAAAATATAAGAACAGAAAAGTTTTTATATTTTTATTTTTTATATTAATATTATCAATATTTACATTGTCGAATTTTGTATGGAACATAGAAATTGAAGGTAATAACATTATAAGTTCAGAAGAAATATTAGAAGAATTAAATAAAAACGGAATTAAGCAAGGCGAATTAAAATATAAAATAAACATACAAAAGGTAATTGAAAAAATGAGATTAAATGATGAAAGAATTTCATGGATAGGCATAAAGATAGATGGAACGAATGCTAAAGTAAATATAGTAGAAGCTGTTGCTAAACCAGATATTTTGGATGAAAATGAATACTGTGATATAGTAGCATCAAAAGACGGAATAATAACAAAAATAAATGTTACAAACGGAACAGAACTTGTTAAAGAAGGAGATGTAGTTGAAAGAGGTAGAAAACTTATAGGAGGCTGGATGGAAGGAAAATATACAGGAGTTAGATATATGCATGCAAGTGGCAATATTGAAGCAAAAGTTTGGTATATACGAGAAAAAACAGAGAGTTTTATTCAACAAGAAAAAGTAAAAACAAATGAAGTAGAAAACAAATACGCATTAACATTGAATAAAAAAACAATAAATTTTTATAAAACTATTTCAAAATTTAAAAAATATGATACAATGGAAACGAAAAACAAAATTAAGATATTAAACAATTTTTATTTACCAATAGAATTCAAGAAAATAACAAACTATGAATATAGATATGAACAAAAGCAATATACAGTCGAACAATTACAAGAGAAAATAATACAAGAGCTAGAAGAACAAATGAAAAATGATATAGAAAACAAACAAATCGTTAATAGAAATATTATTGCTGAACCTACTGAAAAAGAGTTAAAGGTTAAACTAATATATGAAGTCATTGAAAAAATAGGGGTAGAGCAAAAATTGGTTTCGTGAAAGGAGAAAGAAGATTGGAAGAAAGAAGTCTAAAAGTAGTAGATTCAAATAAAACCTTTTTTGGAAAACTAAGTAAAACTTTATCAAAGATAATAATTCCAACCAAAATCGGAATAAATGGATTTGTAATTAATTTAAAAAGGAATAATTTATTAAAAGCCTATGAAATAATGAATAATTCTAAAACGAGCGATGAAGAAAAGAAAAAAGTAATATCTTCAAAATATCAAGAAGCATATTCACTTTATTTAGAAGCAATAGATAAACACATTATGGATACAGTATACAAAAAAGTAAAAACCAATACTGCATCAGAATTTGAAAAAGAAGCAATGGGAAATTATTATAAAATAACAACATTAAAATCAACAGACTATGTAGAATATAAATACCAAAAGCAAAAATATTTAATTGAACTAGACTATGAATCATTAAAAATGAATACAAAAAGTAAAGTTTTAGAAAGATATAAAGAATTTTATCTTACACAAATGGATACATTCTATAAAGGAATATTAAAAAATTATTCTGTAAAACTTGCAGAATGCTCAAGAAGAATAAATACAAACATAGATGTATATAACAAAATCTTTGATGTTTTAAGCGAATATGTTTCAAAAATATTGTATATAAAAATGCAAGATGAAAACAGCTTGATAGAAGAGAAGATAGGAAACGAAATACATAGACTAGACCAATTTGAAATTGGCGAATTAGATGCAAAAGATTATATTGAAAAAAATATGATTTTACTAGGAATTAGTAGACAAGTGTTCACACACAGTTTACCATTAGTAGCAGCAGAACAATGTTATAACAAGTTATTAAATGATACAAGAAAATTAATTGTAAGAACAACAGATGAAAAAGTAAAAATGGAAACATATAATTTGCTATTAGATTTACTTGAAGCATATGACATTAAATTGTTATCAGGAAAAGTATACTGGGAAAAAATAGATGAAAGAGAAAAATACAAGAGATTTTATGCAGAATACGAAAAAGCAGAAACATCAAGAGAAAAAGAAATTTTATTCTTGAAAAGAGAAATATCAATATTAGATAGCAATGAAGAAAATAAAGAAATAATACAATTCTACAAAAATAGACTTATATCATATGGAGTAATGAAAAGTTTAAAAAATAATTGTAGGACAAGCAATAAATTTACAAAAACAAATAGAAAGGCAAATTAATGAGAAATTTAACACAAATAGAATTCTTAGATATAGAAGAAGATGACGAATATTCGAAAATAATAGAAAAAGTAGTCGAAAAATGTTTTGAAGAAGAAGATTTATTAAAAACACATTTATACTTAAGTGTTATACTAACAACACCTAATCAAATTCAAGAAATGAATAATACATATAGAAAAATTAATAAAGCAACAGATGTATTATCATTTCCAATGTTTGAAAAAGATGAAATCCCCAATATTATAAGTGAAATAGAAGAACCACTTGGAGATATAGTAATTTCAATTGAAAAAGTAAAAGAACAAGCTGAAGAATATGGACATTCTTTTGAAAGAGAACTAGCATACATGGTAGTTCATGGCTTCTATCACTTGATGGGGTATGATCATATAGAATTAGTTGATAGAACAGAAATGAGAGCAAAAGAGGAAATTGTACTAAACAAACTTAATATAACTCGAGGAGACGAATAAATTACCGAAGAGGGGGAAAATTAATGGGAAAACATCATTCAGATGAAAAAAGCTCCAAAAAAGGAATAAAGATTTTTTTGATTATCTTATTGCTAATAATTATAGGAATAGGAGCATTTTTAGGATGGAAATATGCAAACAGTAAGAAAACTATAGAAGTAAATACCAATATAGCTGAACAAGCACCAGAAGAAAATACACAAGAGCCAGAGCCTGAAAAAACAATTCAAATATTCAAAGGAACAGACAGACCAATAGCATGTATGATTGATAATCACAGTGATGCATGGCCACAATTTTCAATTAGCAAAGCATATACAGTATATGAAATAATTGTTGAAGGTGGAGAAACCAGATTAATGGCAGTATTTAAAGGAGCAGATGCAGATAAAGTTGGACCAATGAGAAGCTCAAGACATTATTTCTTGGATTATGCGTTGGAAAATGATGCAATATATGCACACATCGGTTGGAGTCCACAGGCACAATCAGATATAAAGAAATTAGGAATAAATAATGTAAATGGATTAGAATATGATACAGGAAAAGCATGGAAAGCAGGAGATGTATTTTGGAGAATATCTGGAAAATACAAAGCACCCCATAATTCAATATGTGATTTAGCAACAATAAAAACAACTGCAGAATCCAAGGGATACAGAACTACATCAAATCAAAAAAGTGTATTGAATTATGTAGCAGATCCAGTAACATTAGAAGAAAAAACAGATGCAATTTCAGCAACAGATGTAACAATACCATTTTCAACATTACAAAAAGTTAATTTTAAATATGATGAAACAACACAGACATATACAAGATATGCAAGAAATAAATTACAAACGGACGCAACAACAGAAAGCAATATTACAACAAAAAATATAATAATAACAAAAGTAGATAATTATACCTTAAATGATGGAAGCGGAAAAGGAAGACAAGACATAAAAAATATAGGAACTAAAGAAGGATATTACATAACAAACGGAAAAGCAATTCCAATAACTTGTACAAAAGAATCAAGAAGTGCACAAACAGTATATAAAGACAGTCAAGGAAATGAAATTCAAGTAAATGATGGAAACACATTCATAGAAATATGTCCAACAAATGCGAATTTAACAATACAATAAAAAACAAACAAACCAAGGAAAAACTCCTTGGTTTATTTGTTTGCAAATTAAATATACTATTAAGAAAAGCCTTCCATATATTATATTGTTAAAACAATTAATATATGATAAAATATTAAAGGTAAAAAAAGAGATTGGAGAAATATATGTCAGAATTTAAATCAGGATTTGTATCAATAATTGGAAGAACAAACGTTGGAAAGTCGACACTATTAAATAATTTAATAAAAGAAGATGTTTCTATAACAGCAAATAAACCACAAACAACAAGATTAGCAATTAGAGCGATTGCAAACAGAGAAAATTCACAAATCATATTTATAGACACACCAGGAATACATAAACCTAAAAGTAAACTAAGCGAAACAATGGTAGATACTGCATTTGCATCACTTCAAGATGTTGATGTTATTTTATTTATGATTGAAGCAACAAGTAAAGGAATAGGAAAAGGCGATACATACATCTTAGAAAAACTAAAAGAAAAAAATAAGAAAGTAATTCTAATAATAAATAAGATAGATTTAGTTGAAAAAGAAAGCTTATTTAAAATAATTGAAGAATATAGCAAACAATATGATTTTTCAAGCGTAATACCAATAGAAGCAACCAAAGGAAAATATGCTGAAACAGTTTTAAATGAAATAGAAAAACTTTTAAAACCAGGTCCTAGATATTATGAAGAAGATGAATACACAGACCAAACTTCAAGACAAATAGCAGAAGAAAAAATACGTGAAAAAGCATTAAGATTTTTAAATGAAGAAGTGCCACATGGTATTTATGTTGAAGTTTCAAAATTTAAATATAGAAAAACTACAAAAAAAGAAGAAATATATGATATAGATGCAACAATATATTGCAAGAGAGAATCACATAAAGGAATAATAATTGGAAAAGACGGGCAAATGCTAAAAAAAATAGGACAATGTGCAAGATATGATTTAGAAAAAATTTTTGGAACTAAAATAAACCTTAAATTATGGGTAAAAGTAGATAATAAGTGGGATGAAAACACACAAATTTTGAAAAAATTTAAGTATGCAAAATAGAAAGAAAGCTCATAATATTATTAAGAGAGGATGATATTATGAATGAAAAACAAGAAAAATGGAACCAGTTCAAAGAAACCGGAAAAGTTGAGGATTACTTAAAATATAAAGAAAGCAAAGATAAAGAATCCTTGTGAGAGGATGTAGATAAATGAAAAATATAAAAACGACTGGAATAGTAATTGCTGAAAACAGTTTAGGAGACTCAGATAAAATATTAACAATCTTAACACCAAACGTAGGAAAAATTTCATGTGTAGCCAAAGGAGCTAAAAGACCTAAAAGTATGCTACTTGCAGGATCACAATTGTTATGTTTTGGAGAATATGTCTTGAGAAAATCAAATGATTTATATACAATTCAAAGCTGTGATCCTGTAGAAATATTTTATAATATAAGAGTAGATTTAGAAAAACTAAACTATACAGCAACATTAATAAAAATAATAACTGACGTAACAACCGAAAATCAAAATAATTATTACATATTAAAATTGTTTCTAAACACATTATATGTAATTTCAGAAAGTGATAAAAATTTAGATTTCATAATATCAGTATTCAAAATGAGATTATTAAAAATACTAGGTTACTCACCAAATGTTAATGAATGCGTATGTTGTGGAGAAAAAGAAGATTTATCAACTTTTAGCATAAAAGATGATGGATTTAAATGCTCAGTTTGTAGTAAGCAAGACAAAAGTGCAATAAATTTATCAGAAGGAAGTAAGTATGCAATTATATATAGCTTAAAAGCAGATTCAAAAAAATTATTTTCATTTTCAATAAGTGAAAACGCATTAAAAGAATTTGAACTAATTACCAGAATTTATTTTAATGAAAAACTAGAAAAAGACTATAAAGTTGAAAAATTAATTTAATAAAACATACAAAGAAACTCAATATAAAAATTTTAAATCACCGCACAAGGCCAAACGAACGAAGTGAGTTCGTTTGAAGCATTCTACCTGCTTTGAAAATAAGCAGGTAGAATACAGAGCAGTAAGGTGTGAAAAAATTTCATATTGAGTTTCTTTTTTAAATTGTTGAAACAACAGTAGGTGCCAAGTAACTAAAATACGGAATGTTTCGCAATATTCCAAATAAACAAACTAAAATAAGAATTATGTATAAAATTAAATTTGAAATCTGACAATCTCTTTTTAAAATAAATTTGTAAAAAATACAATATAAAATAAGTGGTATATAAATTATTATTAGTACATTATATCTAAGAGCTTGATATATATTAAGGTGCAATAGTGCAAATACAGCACGTGTAAATCCGCAGCCTGGACAATAGAAATTAGTTATTTTATAAAAAAAACAAGGAATTCCAAATATATACATAAGCAATATAACTAGAATTCCTAAAAATAAAGTCAATAGCATATTATTGTTGTTGTGCAATCTTGTTTAAGTCTGATTGAACTATAATATAAGTTATTATTGCAAGTCCAAATATAGAACAAATTAAACAAATTGCAGAATTATCACTAATTGCTAATCCTTTTTTCTGTCCAGCTTCATATACTTCTTTTGCAACTTTATAATTCCAGTATAGTCCATAAATACCACAAGTAATTATTGTGAATATAAGAGACTTTATTCCTGAAAAGTCTGGATCATCATTAGCTCTTGCTGTATCATCAGTTAAAGTACAGAACCAATAGATTCCATAAATACCACATGTTATAATTGACAAAAGAATACATAAAACGATATTTCTTTCCTTAATCATAAATATATACCTCCCCTTTTATTTATAGAATTAGAATAATATATAATTCGACAAAAAGCAATCTATTTGAACAAAAAATTTAAAAAATATTAGCATAAATAATATGTGGGAAAATATAAATAAAAAATAGACAAAAGAAACAC
>USQZ01000006.1 GCA_900556975.1 uncultured Clostridium sp.
TATGTTGATATGGTGGAACAATTATAACTCTACCACCTAATTTTTCTATTTCATCATATGGTATATTAGTTGAATCCTCATCACAAATAAAATCAAATTGAATTTTAGTTCTATCAATATGTCTATAATAATTCATGACAACAGCCTCAACACCGCCGCCAATCCATTTTCCCATAATTTGCGCAATTATAATCGGTTTATCTTTTTCCATTTTGTCATCCTCTCAAATTTTTAACGTAATTATTATATAAATACTGCACAAATTTTTCAACCTTATTTGACATATTTCTGGTATTTTTTATATAAGTATCATTGAAATAAAAATTGTAAAAATTAATATTATAATTAAATTACACAATTAATCATTCCAAACATTTTTTATTTTATCAACAGAATAAAAAAAGACACCTCATCTTTTTCAAGACTGAAATATCTTTTTGGAACTAATTAGTTTATTTTTTAGTTACACCATATTTATACATTTAACGTTCCTATATAATTATCAAAACTTGTTTTATTCTCATTTCCTAAAAAAGATACTGAATAATTTTTAAGTGAAACATATATATGAACTTTATTTTTAACACATTCAAATATAATATCTCCAGCTGAATTTTGTGTAATAGTATTATATCCATCATAATAATTTAGATTTTTCGACAGTGCTTCTCCTATTACAATTATTTTAGGCTTAATTTTATCTAAAATCTCTTTTGGAATTTTTCCTGATTCTCTACCATGATGTGGAGCAAAAATTATATCAGCTTCTCCAATATCTAAATCATCCTTTATGTTTTCCATAAAGTCTTTTTCTAAATCTCCAAACCACAACATACTCACACCATTTTCTAAGCTATATTTTATAATTGGTGAAATATTGTTAGGACTTTCCGCATTTTTAGCATTTTCAAGAGCTTCTTTATAATACGAATTATTTTTTTTAGGCCATAATATATTAATTCCTGAAGAACCTATTTCTACCCCATTACTGTCTTGTCCATCCATATTCATCCATTTTCTCGAACAACCTTTATAAATATAAAAGTGCTCGTCACCATCTCTTAAATTACAATACTCTTCAAAATCTTCTGTTTTTTCACTTTTATTAGCTTTATTTTCAACACAATAAAAGTTTTCAATTCCAAACTTTTCTCTAAACTCTTTTAATCCTAATATATGATCCTCATCTGGATGTGTTGATATAAATCTACGTATTTCTTTATTTTTAGCCTTTTCTTTTATTTCATTCATAATTTTATCTTTATTATCATCATGCATATAACAATCTATAACTGTAAAATTATCTGAATTATGTTGGATATAAAACATATCCCCATTTCCTACAGAAAATGATTTAACTATACTCAATTTTTTTCTCCTTTTTATATATTTTCTCTACTACAATTTGATTAACGAAATCTCTAGCTTTCATTTTACATGATCTAACGCCCACTATATATGCTATTGCTCCAACAATTAATTCTTTCCAAAAATATTCATGCCACAATAGTGTCAAAATAAATACTATTATTTCAATTACAAATATTGTAAAAACTATATCTCTTACAACGCAATATTCCGCATTTTTACTTTTTACAATTTCATTTTCTCTTACTGGCTTATAATACTCGGCATAAAACTCATCGTTTGATATATTAATAAGTTTACTAATTTCTTTCAAATTTTTCTGAATTCTTTTATCTTTTTTTATATATTCACTCGATTTTTCAAACGGAGTTTTCCAATAAATAAATCCTAAAGCAATTCTTGCTTTTATATCTCTATTAAATATAGATATAAACAAAATAGTGCAAATTAAAATAATTGTATCTATTGGCCATATACTATTTATTATTTCTCCACATATAATATTTATTTTTGTAAATACATAATGTGTAACTGCAACTATTAATGAATATATTGGTACATATCTCTTCTCAAAATTTACTTCCATTTTACTACCTTTCTACATAATAGAAAACTATCTTTTTTAATTTAAATCTCTTATATTTCAAAGATATTCTCTATTATCTCACGCCATTATTTTCCATCATTTTCTTCCCAATCCTCTACTTCATCATAAAATTTTACTGGTGTTGTACTAGACCATCCTTCTCTATCTGGAGTATTATGCTTATGAGTGATCGTCTTACCCTTTGTTTCAAATACCTTAATTCCTCTTCTTTTAAATGCATTTGTCACCATCTTCTTTGGATGATCAGAATTTTTAGCTGCAGACGCAATAGCTACTCTACCATCTTTAATTCCCTTATTCACCTTATATCCTAGTAGTTTGTTTAATAACGTAGTAGATACATTCCATCTTCCACCATGATGCGGAATTTGATAAACATCCAATTTTTGACAATTTATATCCTGTATTTTCATATATTCTATAGCATTATTTATTGCTCTAATTCCAGCATCTCCCACAAGCAAAAACTTTTCCTCATCCATATCTCCATATAAAATAATTGACATTTCATTTTCTGATGTTGTACTTACATCCTCTCTCAAATGCTCTGTTTCCCAAGTTTCTTCTATATTGCTCACATTTTTCTTTGCATTGTTAAATATAGTTTCATCCAATTTTTCGTTCTTTGTTTCAGGTGTTTTACTTGACTCTGCCAATAAATCCATATAAAACTTTTTAGAAGGTGATAAAATTCTAAATCTCTCATCTATAATTGTTCCTTCAAATGATTCCTTAATAGGTATATTTTTTTCTCTGCATACCTTTTCTATATCATCAACATATTTATATACATTTCTTAATTTCTCTTCTAAACTATTTTTAGTTATCTTTCCATCTTTCACTATTTCATATAATTCATCTACATATAACCATGGTAAATTCACATACACTTTTTTTACTTCAAATTCATTCAAAATTTCAGTTAATCCAGATGCATGATCCAAATCAGAATGTGAACAAACAACAAAATCTATTACTATTTTTTCATTATTTTGTTTATAATATTTTTTTATGTGGTCTTTCATTTCTATTCCATAATCATTTGTTCCACCATCATATATACCAATATGATATTTGTTATCATTATCATTAAAATATCTAAAACATATTGCATCAGCATCTTTTCCCTCTTTATTTATACCTATAAAATCAATCTCATATTTCATATTTTTCCTCCTATAAACTATCACATACTTCTAATAAAGTTTTTGCATAATCAAAAGCCTTATTTTTAACTGTTTTTTTATTTATTGCTGTACAAGAAATAATTAAAATAAATATCATTACTACAAGCACTGTAGTTTGTGGAAATGGATTCTTAACTAATTCTAAAACAGAGTTTTCCCTTAATTGAAAACATTCTACAAATATTAGTAGTACAGAACTTATTATCATAATCCATTTACCGCCATATAAATTTCTCCAAAAATTATAGTCTTTCAACTCCTGGTACACTCTTATTTCTTTATCTTTGTTTGAATTTGCGTATTTTCTTAACCAATTAATTGCCGACTCATATTTCTCATCATCACTAATATTTTCATTTTCTATACCTATTGGTAACTTTATTCCTTTTATATTCTTATTAAGCTTTCTGTGATATCTAGTTTTCGTTTCAGTATCAATTATATTATTAGAATACTTTAATAATATCGTTGTTGGCTTCGCACCCAATTTTTTATACATTTTTTCTTCATATTTTTTACCAAAATTTCTTACAATTCTATAAAACCATGATACTAGCAAAAAATATATAACACTATTAGGTAAAAAACTTTGTATAAAACTATTAGTTACCAAATTTCTTAATAACAAATAAATATATATTGGCAATATTGTTATTAAGGCTGGAATGATTCTAGCGTGCAAATTAAAATCATCAAATAAATTCTTTAAAATTGACATCACTTACTCCTTTATCTTATTTTCGTATTTTATTCTATCATCCATATCAAACATATTAAATAAAAGAATCGACTCAAATCAGCATTATTTTTAATGATTTGAGTCGATTTGTGTCATTTTATATTCATCATAAATCTCTTTAATATTTTCTTTTTTAAAATTATCCTCTATTATTGTTATTATTTTACTTTTCTCTTTAAGACTAATTTGCTTATTTTTAAAAAATTTATCTGATAATTCTATATATTCTTCTGCACTAATATTTTCGTTTTCAAAAAAATTATCTAAACTCAAATTAAATTGTTTAGCTATATTAATTGCATCAGTAATAGACATATCTCTCCTAGTTCTTTCCCAACTGGATACTTTTGATCTACTTATATTTAATTCTTCTGCAAACTCTTCTTGCGTCAATTGATTAACTTTTCTAATATTTCTAATTTTATCTGATATAGTTGAATTCATAATTATCTCCTAATAACTTGTACATTTATTCCTTTTTTAAACAAAATATGTATTTATTGGAATAATATCATATAATTTCCAAAAAGAAAATACTTTTTTACATTTTTTACATTTTCTAGCCAAAATTTATTCTATTTCTACAATCTTAAAATAAAAAGCCACCTGAAAACTCAACATTTCCAAATGACTTTTTAAATCTATATCGTTATTATAGACTGGCATATTAAATTCTTAACATTTCTTATAACATAATCAATATGCTTTTACAATTGTGCTACATTTTCATTGTTTTGTAGCACAATTGTAAATATATTATAACCTTAGCATACTCCACTAATTATCCTTACAAGTTTTCAATTTCTTCTTTACTTAATTTTGTATATTTTTCAATCTCATCAATAGAACAATTATTATCTTTCATCATTTTTGCAACTTTTTTTATTCCTTCTTCAATTCCTTCTCTTTTTCCTTCTCTTTTTCCTTCTTCTTTTCCTTCTTTCTTACCTTCTTCAATACCCTTTTCATACCCCAGCTGTCTTACAGAAACTGTTTCTTCTATATACTTTTGTCTTAATTCAGCTATATATCTTGCATGTTCATCTTGACATAATTCTTCATATTTCTTTTCTGCTTCCTGTATTGCTTTTATTGTTTCTTCTAATTTTTCATCTTTTTCTTCATTATCTGCCATTTCTTTCACCTCTAAATCCTTTATAAATTTAATCCAAAGGTTTAAGTTTTTATCTTCACTCTTCATTCTCTCTATCTTTGGTAATTCAAGTATATAAATTTTAACCTTGTCTGTCAAGACTATATTTCCATAATCTTTCTCTCTCATTTCATATTCAGTCAATAACTTCTTAACTTCTTTATGTTTATCTAATTCAAAATTTGCAATCAATATTGATATTGATTCCCTTGCTTCTATATATTCTTCTCCAGCTTTTAATCCCCTCATAAAAATTTTAGATACATACCTCATTAAACGTATCTCAATATTTCCTTGATCAATCATCTGCATTTCTACATCACAATCTATATTTCCATTAATCTCTAATCTTATATCCATTATTCCCATTTTATCATTCATTACTTCTTTTTCTGTTATTGGATTTTTATCTAAATCTATAGCTGTTATGTCTAATTTTAGTATTGCTTTTAAAAGAGAAGTTGTTATTCTTTCACTTCCAACACTCCCGAATATTTTCTTAAATATAAAATCATTTGTTGGCATTAATTTTTCTTCTTTTAGTTTTTTATTTTTTTCTATAATAAATACTCCTTTCAGTGTAAATGGCCGTTTACATTAAACATATGTTATTTAAAAACAAAAAAAAGAAGGCGCAATAATTTTAATAATTATTGGCCCTCTTTTTCAAATATTCAAATAACTGTATTCGTTATACAACGATTTCCTGTATTTGTCAATTATTTTCGTACGACGTTTTTAGACATTTTGAACAAATTAGTCTAATTCGATTTCATCAACTTCTTCGATAATATTAGAATTTTCATCAAATTTAATATTTTTTATTGCATATCTTAAGCATTGATTTATAAAAGAATTTATAGAATCCAAATCATTCTCTAGAACTACATTCTTTACCTCTTCTAATAAATCGACTTCAATTCTGCAAGTAATTTGTTCATATTCTTTTCTTGCTCTTCTTTTTACAATAAACTTATTCATCTACATTCCTCTCTTTCTCTTTGTAATTATATTTCACATTATTTATTCGATAAATATCATCTTGCAAATCATGTTGAAATCTAATTACATTTTTTTCTTTTTAAGTCTACATAATTTCTTTCACCAATATTATACCAATTTCGACACAATTCTACAAGTCTTTTTTCAATATTTTATGAAAAAATTGTTATTTTTTTAATTTTTTTATGCTACTCCTTCATGTTTAATCACACTAATTGCCGTTTTGCAAATTATTTTTACATCTTCTACAGCACTACTATTTTTATGATATTTCATATCTAATTCTAATCTATCCTCAAAAGTAACATCTGATCTTCCACTAACCTGCCATAAACCTGTAATTCCTGGTTTATGTTTAATTATAATGTCATACATATCATCCATTGCACTTACTTCACCTGGCAAATATGGTCTTGGCCCTACCAAACTCATCTCACCTTTTATAACATTTATAAACTGAGGAAATTCATCCAAAGAAGTTTTTCTTAAAAAGTTACCCGCCTTAGTAATTCTCGGATCATGCTTTAATTTTCTATATTTCATATACTCTCTTCTAGCCTCTGGATCATTTTGCAATAACTCTTTCAATTTCTCATCAGCACCAACAACCATTGATCTGAATTTATACATTTTAAAATGCTTACCATTCTTACCAATTCTCTCTTGTGAATAAAATAAAGGTCCTCTATCTCCTGAAAAAATATTAATCATCCATACAACTAATGTTAGAGGAATCAAAATTAAAGTACCAACAATTCCTCCACAAATATCAATAAATCTCTTAAACACCATATTAAACATTTTTAATATAAATCTTCCTAAGTCTTTAATTGTTAAATTTAAAAAGCTAAGAAGTTCACCTTTATTTCTTTTTGGTAATGTTATCAATGTTGTTATAAAAATAATTTTCAAATCTGTAAACCAATTTTTCTTATAATAATACTTAATATCATTGTCTAATCTTGCTTCAAAAGATAAATCACGTAAAAAAGATATTTGGGCTATTCCAGTTATTCCAGGCTTCATCAAAGTAATTCTATCAAAATATGTACCCATTTTTTCTCTATCATCAACACTATATGGTTGAGGTCCAACAATTGTCATATCACCTAAAAGGATATTAACAACTTTAGGCAAATTGTCTAAAGCAGTTCTTCTCAATCTATTAACTTGTCCATCTTTATTAATTGATCTATATTTTACTACTTTAAATATCTTACCATTTTTTCCAAAACTCTCTTGAGTTGTAAATATTGATTTAAAATCACCTTTTAACATATATGCTAATTTTATCATAAGTGACATTGGAACAAGTAAAATTAATACAATAATTGAAAAAACAATATCAAAAAGTCTTTTTACTGATTTTTTAGTTATATTTATACATTTTTCTATTACTCTTTTTAAAATATTTCCATGCAAATTACGCACATCAAAAGGAATTGCAATCTCATCATGATTCATCTCAAAAACTTCCCCCTAAACCGTTCAATTAAATTTTTACTCAAAAAATTATATCACAACTGAAATTTCCAAACAATAATTTCCAACAAAAAATTTCAAAAAAAATTAAAAAAATTTTAATTCTCTTACAAGTTTCGACAAATTATTCGTTTTAAATGTACTATAATCGTCGTTACGCGAAGGGGGAAGATAGAAAAATGACAAAAGTTGGAACAGTAACAATATCTGTATTTAAAAACGAAAATAACGTTTCAACATCTTTTGACATAGAAACTAGCAACGATGATGTGCTTCCAGTTTCATATGTTATTGAAGATGTTCTTAAGTACTACTAAAAGTTATAAGGAAGAAGTCTATATAATTAAGACTTCTTCCCTATTTCATTTTTTATCAAAAAAACTTATCCCTCATAAATATTTATATCTAAAAAAATTATCTCTCACAAATATTCATATCTAGGAAACTAATATATCATAAATATTCATATCTAGAAAACCTATATCTCATAAACATTTATATCTTTAAAAATTTATCTTTCATAACCATCCGATTTCATTTTATTAACATCTGATACTATATTTCCTTTTTCTCTATCTTGTCTATGATTTTCTCTATGCATAGCCCTACTTATCATATCATTTTCGTATGCTTTTGTATCAATTTGAATAATTGGAAGTGGTTTACCATCTCTCATAAAGTTTTTAGCCATCATTCTTTGCTGATCCGTTACTTCTCCATAAACAACAAGATAATCTGGCATAATTTTTCCGCCTTTACTTCCATTTTCAATCTTATCCGCTTCCATTTCACGTCTATACATAGTTACTTCATTATATTCATGCATTATATCCTTTTGCTCAGCTCCAGTTATTTGAGCAGCCGTTCTTCTAAGCATTTCTTCTGGGTAATTATATTCAACTGCACCATATGAAAACTTAGGATCAATAGCTCTAGTTGTATGATCTACATGTGCATCTCTAGGTGCCATTCCAATAATCTGCTTTTCTGGAACATTTGTAAATCCGAAATTAAATCCTCCCGGATTCGTACATGCACTCATTACATTAGGTTCAATATAACATGCTGAAATTGTACTACATCCATTTTCGAATTCATTCCATATTTTAGATGCATCTTCATTTTTTCCGATACTTAAATTAGAATTATTCAATCCAGTTGTATGAACTAATAACCTGAAATCAGCGCCACTTAAATGTATTGTTTCAATTCCATCTTCATCCCTAGAATATGAAATACCTTTTTCTCCTCTTTCAATCATTTCTTTAGCTTTATCTACTGTTAAAAGTGTATCTACTAACTCTTTAGAATATTGTCTTGGTACTTTTTCTCTAATCTTACTAAATTCTTGTGGTCTAATAACATCCTCTCTAGAACTTAATGTACTATATATTTCTTTTAAAACATCTGGATCGTCTATCTTATCTATAATAGTAGCTAGTTCTAATTGATCTAATTCATCATTTGTAAACATACCACTATTTTGAGTTCTCTCATCGCTTGTAAACGTCTCTAAATTATAATAATGTGACATTCCCTTTAATGAAAGAGCATTACGATTATATTCATCATCATATTCAGTTTCATATGGCATTCCAAAGAACTTTCTAGATATTGCTTCTTTAACATCTTCAGGTGAAGAAACCTTCTCTACAAATTTATCATAAACCTCATTTCTAGCTTGAGTATAATTGTCTAATTCTTCAAGATTTCCTAATTTAATAAGTGTTGTCTCATTTGTCCCCTTAGTCATCATAAAATCATTTACAGCCATTTGTAATTTTTCTTGTCTTTCTGGCGTTATATCCTCAGATTTTACATCTTTCATTAAATCTTGAAAATTAAAATATGAAATCATTTTATCCTCAAGTCCAAGCACACTGTTCTCAAACTTATCGCCCATTAACTTTGAAAACGTTTCAAAGTCGCGCATTTTTTCGGGATGTCTTACTAAATCACCTATTACTAAAGCTTGAGCAGAATTATAAGAAAGTGCATTATGTACTGTTCCAATTCCAAATTTCTCTACTACTTTTTCATCAAATATATCAAGCGTTGGAATTTCGTCCATTGTAAGCTCAGGTCTATCTCTAAATATTTCCCTTGTTTGCTCTCCATATGTTTTAGCTATTATATCAATCAACTTGTTCATTTCGGGATTTCTAATAAAATCTGCAATTTGTGTATCTGGAACTGATTGCATAACCTTTTCATTCAATAATACTTTTGGTATATTTCTTGTCTTCAAGTCTATCTTATCCATACCTTGACCAAAAGCATTTGAAAAACTTCTAATATCGCATGCATCTTTAATTTCTTGTGAATTAGTAAGTGATGAATACAATCTAAGTACTTGTCCAAATCGTATTCCCTTATCAGCATCATTTCCTAATCCATTTGTACATAAAACAGTCGGTTGAAATCTTGCAACTTCCAGCAAAGTCTCTCTATCTTTTACCATATCTGGAATATTTGACATTTCTCCTGGATAGCGGTTACTACCTATTATCCATTTTTTTACTGCTTCAGAGTCTGAAATTTTATCCTCACGATCTAGAATTCTGCCTCTATTATAAGCAATTCTATCTTGAAAAGGTAACTTAGACCTCAAATCATCATATACATAAACTAAATCACCTTTTTGTTTTGGTGTCAATGAGTCAAAAAGTTCAGGATTTTCATTGACTCTACTTGCAATATATCCTTTTCCCATTTTTTCAAAAAGCATTGGGTTATTATCTACAAATTTATCCTTAGCTTCATCAGACATATGTACCATAAATTCACTGTCCATACTTGCAAGCTTTACCTGCAACTCCGGAGAAAATTTTGATATTTGTTTAGTAGACCTAGCAAGTAAAGGTACATTTTCTCTTTTTTCATTCCAACTATCACCTTGACTATTTTTAGCTTGTTCTATCATTATTGTAAAAGCCTCTTCAATAGCTTTCTCGGAAAAATATGATAGCTTATATTGAAACTCTGTAGGATCTATTTTTATTTGTTCCATTTTTGATCTTGCCCAATCATTATTAATATATGTAAGTCCTTTAGTTAAATAATTAACCTGCAAATTAAGTGGAATATATTTTATGTATTTGTCTTGACCTTTTCCAAAAATTAAATTCTCTAATTCATATTCCTGCATTCTACTAGCAAATTCTTCTTTTTCTTCAACAATTAAAGCCTTTTGTTCTTCAGGAAATTTCTCAAATAATTCAGGCCTTTTTTCAGCTATACTAAGTTTCTTTGATAATCCGACCTCTGAAATATCACTTGGTCTTTTCGTAACCAAAGCCTCTATTACATCATCATCATACTTTAAATAATCAGGTGCTTTTCTATATTTCATCGCATCAATATTCAACATTAAAACAGCTTTTCTAATTCGTTGAAAAAAATTCAATTTGGGCTTTTCTATTAATTGATTATTATCCGCCATTCTTCTCTCCTATTCCACATTTCTTTTTTTCTTAAGTTTTTCAATTCTTTCATATGCCTCTTTTAGCTCTTCCTTATCTTTATGTCTTTCTAAAATTTCGCTAATAACTTTCACAGTATTATCAATTCTTTTGCTAGAATCCATCATCTCACCACCTATACAATAAACTATAGCCATTCTCCATATTTCTTAATATAAAACTTCTTAACAATCTGAACCAAGATTGTATAAATTGCTATTAATAAAATTACAAATAAATAATATTTCAAAGGTAATATTACAAAGTTGAATGAAGTTACACTATGCAATAAAATTGGAGTAACTATTGTTCCTATAATTGTAAGCATTGTTGATGCAAATAATAATTTATTCGGTCTAGATTCTACAAAAGGAATCTTTGATGTTCTAATATAGTGAATTATTAATGTTTCACTTATTAAACATTCAACAAACCACGCTGTTTGGAACCAATTTTGTTTTTCTACACTATTATATCCGAAAACAAACCAAAATCCCAAAAACGCTAAAACATCAATTACAGAGCTTGTTATTCCCATAACTTTCATAAATCTACCTAATCCGCTTGTATCCCACTTTTTAGGCTTTTCTAAAAATTCTTTGTCAACATCATCATATGGAATTGCAACTTGTGAAATATCATATAGGAAATCTTGTATCAACATTTGGATAGGCAAAAGCGGTAAGAATGGTAAAAAAATACTTGCAATAACAATACTAAAAACATCTCCAAAATCTGAGCTTAAAGCCATTTTCATGTATTTAATAATGTTACCATAAACCTTTCTACCTTCCATTACTCCGTCAAATATAACTTGTAAACTTTTCTCAAGCAAAATAATATCACTCGCCTCTTTTGCAATTGCAGTTGCTGAATCAACACATATTCCCACATCAGCTGTATGTAGTGAAGGAGCATCATTTACTCCATCTCCCATATAACCTACAACATGTCCATTTTCTTTATATAGTCTTACAACTCTTTCCTTCTGCATAGGATTTAACCTTGCAAAAACATCTACCTCTTCAATCTTTTTCTTTAATTCATCATCAGACATCTCATCTAATTGACTTCCTATTATAATATTATCTGAACGCAAACCGACAATGCTACAAATATTCTTTGTTGCATACGCATTATCACCAGTTAAGATTTTTGTTTTTACACCCATTTTCTTTAAATTTGTAATTGTTTGTTTTACACCTTTTTTAGGTGGATCCAAAAATGCAACATATCCTACAAATGTCATATCCGCTTCATCTTTACTACTAAATACATCCGCTCCTGGGTATTCTTTTTTTTCTGCAAGTGCAATTACCTGCATTCCAACATTTGATAAATTATTCGCATTAACAATTATTTGCTTAGATAATTTTTCATCTAAACACATTATTTCATCTTTATATTTTACATTTTTACAACACTTAAGAATTTCTTCAATAGCACCTTTTGTAATCATTATATGTTCATTCTCATACTTTACAACAACACTCATTCTCTTTCGTGTGTAATCAAAAGGTATTTCATCAACTTTTGTATATTCTTTCAAAACATCTTTTATTTTATGCTGATTTCCATATGTAATAACAGCTCTATCAACAAGATTTTTTATTCCGGTTCCATAATAACTATTTACAAACGCATATTTTAATATACCTATATCTTCTTCACCCATAACATTAATATACTTCTGCAAGGTAATTTTATTTTTTGTAAGAGTTCCCGTTTTATCTGTACATAAAATATCTATTGCACCAAGATTTTGTATAGACTCACTATTTTTAACAAGTGTTTTCTTTTTAGCAAGTGTTTTTGTCCCTTTCGTTAAATTAACATTAACAATCATAGGCAACATACTTGGCGTTATTCCAACTGCTACAGACAACGCAAAAAGCAAAGCTTCAACATAATCACGTCTTATAAACGCATAAATTATAAAAACAAAAATTGAAACAACTACCATATATTTTATTAGTAATTTAGTAATTCCAGCCATTCCTTTTTCAAAATTTGTCTTCTCTTTTTTAGTGTTTAAATTCTTACTCATTCTACCTAAGTAAGTATTAAATCCTGTTTCTATAACAACTGCTTTTCCGCTTCCACTAACTACACTCGAACCCATTAAACAAATATTGTTTATTCCGAAAATTTCTTTTGCATCATTAGTAGCTGTAGTCTTTTCAATTAATACACTCTCCCCTGTAAAAACTGACTGGTTTAAAAACAAATCCTTACTTTCTATTAACATTACATCTGCTGGAATAATTGAACCAGCATTAAGCTCTATAATATCTCCAACTACAACATTTTCAATTCTTATTTCTTTTGCTTTTTTATTTCTCAAAACAGTAGTTGTATTAAAAATATTTTGCTCCAACTTCTGATTAAATTTATATGTAGAATACTCTTGAACAAATTTTATCATTGCACTTACAAAAGCGATTCCTAAAATTATAAACGCACCTAACTTATCAGCAAGTAAAAAATCTATCACTGCAAGTAATATTAAAATATATATAAATTTATCATTAAAAGATTTTACAAAAAAACTAAATGCACTTTTCTTCTCTCTTTTTACAACAACATTCTGACCATTCTTTTCTAATCTCTCATCAGCTTGTTTTGTACTTAGTCCATTTTCATCAGTTTCATATAATTTTAATAAATCATTTTTATCCTTTGTAGATATATCTATATAATTATCAAATAGCTCTTTATCGCTATTTTTCAACTGTTTCACTTTCTTTTTTATATCAAATAAACGAATCATCTTTAGTTCACCTCAATCTCTGAAAATAATTATACATATAACAAAAAAATTTTTAAATATTTGTAACAGAAATTTTATATTTCTTTTGAAATTATAATATAAAAGAAAAAAGCAGGTATTTACCCGCTAATTTCTGCAATATTCTCATTTTTAACAATTTCATTTAATGTCTTTTTCACTTCTTCAATATCTATTTTATATTTTTCATTCAATACATATTTGTTTTGCATATTATCAAATTCTTTTAACAACTCATCATTAAATTCTTGTTTAAAATATGAAAAATCTACAATTTTTGTTTTCGAATCAATTCCACCTTTTCTCACCAATTCTTCTTGTCTTTTATATTCTACAAGTCTCTTTACTTCATCTGCATTTTTTAAAAATTCTTTTATCTTTTCATTTCTATACAAATTTGTTATATCATATAAATGCTTAACTGTATCTGTATACATTTTCCTTATATAATAAAACTCTGCCGCAAATAATTTATCTATAAACATTCTTTCCAGTTTTATTATCTCTATCTCAAATTCATTAACATCAAATTTTTCTTTTAAAATATCCTTTTCTCTATTTGTTGCTAATTGATATATTAATGGCGCTATTACATATTTTTCTGTAGGTTCGCTTACCGTAAAAGAAGTAGACTCAACCTGAATTTTTCCAGCTCTATGTAATGGCATTTGATCCATATCAAATACTGAATCATATCTGTAAAATCCTGTTACACTGCCTTTATTATCTATAGTTTCATCTTTTAGCAATTCTAATCCTTCTAATTCATATCCAAGAGCTGATTGCTTTAATCTCTTTCTATTTTTAGTATTTGAATCCTCTTTTAAAACCTTTACCGTTAAATCTATATCTTCTGAAAATCTGTTCATTTCATCTAATATTTTATATATAGCTGTTCCGCCTTTAAAATACGCTTTGGTTTCATTTTGGTTTTTAGCAATATCCATTAGAATTAAACATACATAATAATCTTTTTCTATAATATCTACAGCAATTCCAGTTCTAACATTTAATGTATCTATCATTTCTGTAAATAAATCTTTATTTAAATGTAAATTCATAAATTCTCCTATCTTGCAAGAATTAATATTTTTTCTATAGCTTTTTTACAATTTGTTTCTCTTGCATATTTTATAATTTTTTCAAAATCCAATTCATTTTCTTGTATAAATTTATAAATTATTTCATCTTCATCTTCTACTTCAATATTAATATTATCCTTATTTTCTATTAAATCAAACAATTGTAAATATTTATAATTTTCTGTTGTAACTTCTATTTTAGGTTTTCTAATAATTGTATTTAAATAATTATTTGTGTATTTATTATAATTTTTGCATTCATTTGTAGCAATATCAATTACATTTGGAACCTGTGTAGTTAATCCTACCTGATTAAATAATGTTGCACCAGTTACATATCCTTTTACATTTCCTAATTTATCAACCAAATATTTATATTTGACTATTTTTCTAGTAGCAAGTGGTATTTCTCCAAAAATATTTTCTATAGGAATGTAATAAATTCCTTTATATGCTGTTTTAATAATATTTTCTTTAGTAAGTCTATTAAGTATTGCTTTTACATTATTAAATACATTTTCTTTTTCTTTCTCATTATAAAACTGCATAATATACTCTTTTATATCTTCAATAAAAATAGGTTCATTTTTTTCGCAACTATTTATATAATTTAAAACTAACGTACTACAATTCATTTTTTTCACCTTCTTTTATTACTATTTTATGATTTTTATATCTTTTTATTCATATTATAGTAACATTTTAACATTTTTCTATATTTTTGTCAATTTCAAAAATGAAAAAGGACTCTCACATTGCTGTGAGAGCCCCTCTTATGAACTAATGTCCTCTTTTGGTACTCCATTTTCTTTTAACATTATGCAACTTTTTCTCTTCTACAGACGTTTCGGTTGCTTTCATATACTGCCCACTGTTTCTAGTAACTTTATTGCTCCTCATAATCGGTATCATACTTAATATCTTCTGGAAGAAAAGATTCTTCTTTACTCCAATCAAAGGTATAAGTAGTGATAACCCCATTACTATGCAAAAAGCTACTACCATTCCACATACGCTAACCCAAAATTCCATATTCATAGTTGTCCCTCCTAAAAAAGCATATTTACAGTTAATTATTACTTACTACAAATAGTTCCTTTGGTTATTCTTCTGGATTTTTAAGATACTCTCCAACAAAAAGTTGAAGCATATTCATAAAATCCTTCAAATCCTGAATGTTTCTGCTTTCGTCAACAGCATGACATAAATCATCCTCATCATCCATTGCATCAAATCGTGGTCCAAAAATAACAGTATTGGGAAATGCAGCATTATAGCCGACTCCTTGTGCAATTGAAGGATTTGGCCTTCTTCCCTTAACCTTCTCATATGCATCACACAGCATCCGTATCTCTTGCGAATCTGCAGAAACATATGCTGGATAAACCAAGTCATCAATAGCAACAAGCGAGTCATACTTTTCACCAATTTTCATGACATTATTTATCAGTTCATTTTCTTTTGTTTCCATGCCTAACCGGACATTCACACGTAATGTGATAGTTCTTCCTTCCAGTTTGCATTTCGTTGGGCTCGCGCTTGACCCCTCTGCAAAGCCTAAAAGCTCTGCACATTTTTCCTTCTGAAACATTTCCATAAAATCGAAAAAGTTCGGAATTTCATCTCTGTAAAACTTATTTTTTGAAATTTCATTCGTAAGTTTCACTAAAGCATTTTCTTTCAGTGCTCCCTCGCCTTCAATAGCTTCTGATGAATGTTTAGCTACTCCGGTAGCCCTAAACTTCTCTCCAGCTACTTTGGCAATTACGCAATTTGGAACAACATTACTAATTCCATCCGGTACATATAACTTAGTTATGAAGTTGGTATTCTTTTTCTTACAAAATTTCATATCCAAATTCATATAACCTCTGCAACCGTTCTGAACCCCATCACCGTCAATAGTAATTAAAAATTTAGGTAATACAGGTTTTTCTCTTAAGAATTCGTGAATGTCACTCCAATCAGTCTCTTCTGCAGAACCGACAATAATCTGCCATGATGGTTCGATTTTATCTTCCAAATACTTAAAAGTATACAAAGCCAAAATAATTCCAGCTTTATCATCAAGTACCCCACGGCCATAAATTCTATCATTTGCTACTTCGCCAAGCGGATTATACATCCAATCTTTTCTCACAAATGGTACAGTGTCTAAATGGACCAGAATTCCCAGCTTTGCAGGAGCTACAAATCCTTTAGGTTCAATAACAAGTACTTCATTATCGCCATGTCTTGAAGTTTTAAATCCCATCTTTTCTGCAAGTTTCTTTACAGCTTTCTGACATCTTTCGATACCATGATAGCTATATTCATCTGATTGAATTGCAACAATTCGTATAATGTCCTTTACTATTTCATCATTCCAAAAGCTCCGATTTTCTTTCATATGCCTCCATCCTTTCTCTTAATAAAAAGAAATCTGCGCTTGTTACAAAAAATCTTGATTATTATATCATCATGTTTAGGTAATATCAATATTTTTCAAAAAATAGTATACATAATATTGAAAAAATTTTAATATTGTGATAAAATAAAATTCACCTTAAAAATTTTTTCTTAAGCAAATCTAACTTCGCCTACTAAGTTTAATTGCTTAACGAATTTATAGATTTGTTGCCCTAAATTTACTATGTGTATTTTTTGAGCAATATTTTTTTATATCAAATTTTTTTATAATGGAGAAATATATGAAAAAAGTTTTATTAAATCAATTCTTTTTAGATAAAGAAAAAGATATTTGTATCAGTATTTACCGAAAAAATGAAGATGAATTAAATTACATTATCGAAACACCAAATCACAAAACAGGTAATTTAATATCAAATATTGCAAAACTATGCAATAAAGAAATTTCTCGTAACAAAGAAGGTTTAAAAATAATTAAAGGTACTCTTCCTGCTTGTATAAATGGTGATAATGAAATTGTTTATTTACTAAGACTAGGTGGAATAAAAATTGCAACTATTTATGAAAATGGAAATATCGAACTAAAAGTAAAAATTCCTGCTATAGTAAAAACATTAATGTCTCAAACAAAAAATTACAATCTTCCAATTGAAGAAACAATTATGAAATCTTATATTTTGAAAAAGAATAAATTTAAAACTGATTTACATACACACATGAATGCAAATCTATCAGCTGATGTTTTAATCGCATTAGGGCTTAAACGTCAAATAAAATATCCATTATACTATATAAAGAAATTAAATCTTAAAATGAGCAAAAAACAAGAAAAAGAAATTGCAAAACAGCAAGCAATCGTTGCAGAACAATTTAAAGATTCTGGTTTAGAAGGTAAAAAATTAACAAGAAAAATTGATGACAATACTTTCATAAATTTTGCTGATTTTATTTTTAACAATTTAGAAAATGCAAAATATAATATTTCAAAAATTAGAATAAGTTTATCAATTTTAAAAGACGGCCAAGCCGTTTTCACTAACCTAGAAAAATTATATATTTATAGATATGTTTTCTGCAAAGGAATTGAATGTGATACAAAAATAAAAATTAATCCAAATAAAATTCAAAAGATTCCTGAACCAGACATCAAAAAATTATATATTCAAATGGTGAAGGATTTAGAAAACCCAGCATTAAAAAATATTACACTTCGCCAAGATAAAATTTTATGGATTGCTAGAGAGTATAAAAAACAAAATATCTATTATGCTGAAATATCTGATACTGATTTAGCAAAAGCAAATGGTCCTGCAATAAAATTAGTTGAAGAATTGCACTATATCTTACCTTACATAGAAAAAGAAACAGGAGTTAAAATAAGATTTTTAGTTGCTCTAAGACGTATTCCTCTTACAATAATTCAAGATCAAATTATCTCTGGAAATTACTTACGTTCTAATTTAGATGTACTAAAAGCTGTTGCTAAAAGTCCATATGTAGTTGGTAGTGATTTCATTGGAGAAGAAATTAATGATGTTACAGATTTAAAACCAGCCATTAAAGAACTTGTAGATTACGTTTACGAAGTTGATCCTGATTTTACAATTAAAATTCACGCAGGTGAAAATGATAGTTTAAGAGATAATGTTTCAAAATCAATTAAATGTATTGAAGAATCACTAAATCCAGGTCAAACAATGCCAAAAGTTAGATTAGGACATGGGTTATATACTGAAGACCTATCCTCTCCAGAAGGTAAAAAATTATTAAGAAAATTAAAAAAAGATAATATAATTCTTGAATTTCAAATCAGTTCAAACGTAAGATTAAACAACTTAAGTAATCTTAATTTACACCCAGTTAGAAAATATTTAGACGCTGGTATAAAATGCGTTCAAGGTACTGATGGATGCGGATTCTACGGTATTGATACAATTGATGAACAATTAGCTCTTCAAAACCTTCTTCATCTTAATAATAAAGATTTCGAGAAAATGAGAAAAGTTGAAGATGAAGTTATTGACATAAGTAATAAATATTTTGAAAAAAAATCAAAAGACTTTAAAAAATTCTTAAATGGAAGAACTATCACAGAAGCATTATCTAAACTTGAAAAAGAAAATCATATTAAAGGTAAACAAAATAAAACAGAAATGAGAATAAATACAAACCTTGAAACACAAGAAGTTCTAAGTCAAAAAATAAAACAATTACCAACAGACAAAGTTCCAATCATCATTGCTGGCGGTAGTTTTAATAAAAAAGGTAGATACACTGAGGTTACTCCTGAAGGTAAAGAACTTTTAAAACAACTTTTATCAAAAGTTGATGCCAACAAAGCATACTTCGTAATTGGGCATAAAATGCAAGGATATGAAAAAGAAATTGTTGAATTAAATAAAGACATGAACAAACACTTTGAAATAAACGCTATTGTTCCAAAAATGATTTCACAAACAGATTCAGACAACATTCTACAAGAAAATATCGATGGCGTTAGCATTTCAATTGAAAGTGACGAAATGGGAATTTATAAAAGCTTTAACTATGAAATCTTTGAAAGAAGAAATTCAGTTGTTATGGCTTTTGATGGTAACTCACCAGTATCAAATCTTATTCAAGAAGCTAAAAATGGTAAAGGAAAAGCAAAAATCTATGTAAATGAAGACTCACCTTCCCTATTTGACAAAGCTATTTCATTAAACGGTTACGCAATTCCATTTAAAACAAACCAAAACATCATCGACAAAATAATCGAAGACAATCCAGAAATTATGTAAGTTGTCATAGGGACGTCCTTTTTGACAACTACCTGAAACTTTATATAAAAACATTAGATTTCATTTTTTGTTCCTTGCTAAAATATTTTCCCACCTACTAAACTTCGTTTAGAAGGTTATGGAAAAACTTTCAAACTGCGCGTCACTAAAAAATGAAATATAATGTTTTTTATTGCAATAATTTCTGTATGTCAAAAAGGACATCCCTATGACAACAATGTTTAATACATAGCAAAATATTTAAAAATACTATGCTAAATAGAAAAATTAATATGAATTTTTCTATTGATATTATTCTTAAAACCTTATTATTTTATTATATGTATCAATAGCATAATTATCCGTCATACCTGCAATGTAATAAATAATTGCCCTACAAAATTCTTTTTCATCATCAACGTCAAAAATTATACTATTCTTATTTTTCTCATTCCTTTGCTTATTCCAATAATTTGATAACCAATCTTCAAAGTCTTCAACTAGCTCATGGCAAACAGCCACAGCCTTCTCCCTATTTCTAAAAGACTCTTTTAACAAATTATAAATTGTGTTAATAATTAATTCAAAATATTGATTACATACTACCGTTCTATCTGAAAGGTAAATATTTTCATAATTAAATTTTTTAAGAGCATTAAGCTTCTTAAACATTTCATCTGAAAAACATAATCCCTTTTCAAAATTAGAATTTTCACATAAATCATATATTAAATCATTTATAATAACAGTATTACTTTCAATCTCTTGATTATTTTTATCCAAAATTCCTAATGTTACTGCATCAATAATATCTCTTCCCAAATAAGAAATTTTATCAGATATTTTAACAACGCATCCTTCCCAAGTATATGGCGCATATTCATTTGGATAGTTGTACTCATATAAATTAATAAACTCGTCTCTTGGTCTTAACATATTCTCATCAATTTCACCACAATGAGAAATTATTCCATCTCTAACTGCATATGTTAAATCCAAATTACATCTTTCTTTGCTTGGATTTTCAAGCAATTCAACTTTGTCAACCATAATCATTCCATGACGTTCATGCCAAAACTTTTCGCCTATATCTCTTTGAGAAATTTGACTTAATATTTTCTCACCTTGATGACCAAATGGGCTATGTCCAATGTCATGGGCTGTTGCAATTGCTTTAGTTAGTTCAGTATTAAGCCCTAAATAATTTGCAATTGTATAACTAATAGATTCTACATGAGTAACATGTTCACTACGTGTACAAATATGATCATTTTCTGGAGAAAAGAATACTTGAGTTTTATGCTTCAATCTCCTATACGCTGTACTATGTACGACTCTCGTATAATCACGCTCAAATTCAGAACGAACATCATTATTTCTATGATATAAAGGTATTTCTCTTTGTATCATATTTTTCCATTTTGGATTTTGTTCATTCGCAGAAAATTTCTCAAGTTTTTTCATTCTTCTCTCCTATCTTTAAATATTTTTTATATTCTTATTCTTGAAATTCCATATACTCAAAGCCATCATTACAATGAAATAGGCTAAACATATACATACTGAAAATTCTAGCGTTATACCTTTCATTTGTGGAAGTGATCCATAAAGATATTGTGAAAAATCCCAGTTTGGTGTTACAAAATATTTTAAGAAATTAGCTTTTTCATACATTATAGCTAATTGATTAATTATTGATTCTACCATTGATCCTAATAATGGGATTGCAATTGCCACTGGAGTATTTGTAATTACTGTGCTTAAAGTAAATGCTAATGTCATTAGTAGTATTAATTTTGGTAAAATAGCTACTGCCATAGTTGCTAAAGCACCAGTCATGCTAACAACATTAAGTGAATTCGTTGTATAATTATACATAACTGTTGGATTTTTATAACTATCAAATCCATAAACTATTCCACCAACAACAGTCTGCATCAAAGCTACAAAAATAATTGAGCAAATTAAAACTATTAAACATGTTATATATTTTGAAAGTAAAATTTTAACTCTAGAATATGGTCTTACCAATAATAATTTAATTGTTCCTTTGTTAAATTCTTCACTAACTATTGTTCCTGCTACTATTATAATTAAAATAATTATAAACAAAGAATATCCTGAAAAGACATCAAATAGTTCTGATTTAGCACTATAAGCTAATCCATATTTTAAATTAGAATTTCCTTGATTTGAAATAGTTCCATCAATACTATTTTCTATTGCATATCTAGCTATTGCTTCTGTTGCAACATCTTGTTGATGATAAACTTTCTCTGTTTGTGAAGGATTTTTATTATCTTTATATTGACGAATGCTAACTCTTGCATTAAGCCAACATTGCAAATATGAATTTAAATCAGAATTATCATAAGATATATTTTTTTCTAATCTCCATTCTAATGCTTGCTTAGTATCTTTTAAACTTTCTAATTGATTGCTTGCACTTTCATCTGTCATTAAGATTTGTAAATTTGTTTCATCTAAATCTTGGTAAACAAAATATTTCCAATCATTTTTCTCTAAAGCTTCTACATCTTTATCGTATTTAGTTCTAGCATTATTGTATGTTTCACCACTTTTCTCTAGATACATTATTTTAAGTGATGGTTGTATTCTTTGGCTAATAATTTGTCTTTGCCAACTATCTTCATCATATTTTTTTGCTAATTCATATGAATCATACATAGATTTACAATCTGCATAATAATCTGGATCAGACTCTTCTAATTCAGGCGTTAACTGCTCTTTATAGTAATTCATAGATTCATCATCATATATAACATATGATGCACTCTGAAATTTTTTTCCAACAATATTTATTAAAATTATAAAAGCTAATGTAACAAAAAACATTATATATATAACTTTTTTCTTAGTTATTTTTTTCAATTCATTTCTAATTAAATTAATCAATTACATTACCTCCTGTCTTTTTTAAGAATGCATCTTCCAAACTCATTTCTTCTGGATACACTGAATATATCTTTACACCTGAGGTAACTAATTTTTCAATAATTTCAGGTATTTCTCCTTTTTTAGCATATACTTGAATATTTTCATCATCAATTCTTTCAACTTTATTTTCAAGAATATTTGAAACTTCAATAACCTTATCAACCACCAAATGATAGATACTTTCTTTATTTACTTTTTTAGCTTCTTCGATTGTTGATGTTTCAACTATTTCGCCACTTTTTATTATAGTAACTTTTGTACAAAAACTTTCTAGTTCTAATAAATTATGACTTGAAATTAAAACTGCCATATTTTCTTCTTTTGCAAGTTTTACAATCAAATCTTTAATTTGTTTTATTCCTTCTGGATCAAGTCCATTAGTAGGCTCATCTAAAACAAGCAAATTAGGTTTATGTAAAATTGCCTGAGCAATTCCTAATCTTTGTCTCATTCCCAATGAATATTTTGAAACTTTGTCTTTAATTCTATTTTCTAATCCTACAAGCTTAATAACTTCATCAATTCTCTCTTTTGTTACTCCAGTATATAAATTTGAAATCATTTTCAAATTCTCATAACCTGACATATACATGTACAAATCTGGATTTTCAACAATAGTACCAACTTTTTTTATAGCATTTGTAAAATCTTTTTGAATATCATATCCATTAATTTTAACACTACCACTTGTTATACTTTGTAATCCTAAAATAAGTTTTATAGTAGTAGTTTTTCCAGCACCATTAGGACCTATAAAACCTAAAATATCGCCTTCATTTGCCTCTAATGAAATTCCTTTAAGAATTTCTTTTTTACCAAACTTCTTATGTAAGTCATGGCATTCTAAAACTTTTTTTCTTTCCACCAATAACTCCCCTTTATAATAACTTTTTCAAAATATAATATATTTTTAATACATTATAACCTCATTCATTGTTAGAAAACTTGGTACATCTTCAAATTTTCCTTTAGTAATTCTAACATATTCAGGCTTTCCATCTTTACTTTTTAGTCCTTCTCTTAATATAACTGAAACATTAACATCTGGTAATGTAAGTTTCCATTTATTCAATTCTTCAATCTTAACCCATTGAACGTCTTCATGTTCTAGTAACTTAAGCTCTCCGCCTAATATTGTACATTCAATTCCAATTAGATTAATTTCTTTACCATCTGGATAATGAAAAGGTATCTGACAAAAAATTCTATCAGCACTTATATCCAAATCAAGCTCTTCTTTAATCTCACGCACAATTGCTTGTTTACGAGTTTCTTTTTCTTCAACCTTGCCACCAGGAAACTCCCAAAAGCCTCCATGGTCTTTTTTAAAATTTCTTTGTGCTATCAAAACTCTGTTTTCATCATCTCTAAAAACTGCAGCAACAACATCAATCATTTTTCATTCCCCCTGCTATTTATAACTTCCTAAAAATCCTTTTTCAATTGTATACCACTCTGGAATTTCCACATCTTCATCTGTGCAAACTAATTCTGGATTAATATTAGTTAACTTATTAAAATTATCCTCTCCTATAATCTTTATTATTTTTTTACTAGCATTTTTTATATGAGGATAAAAATCACCTGTACTATGCACATCAGTTCCTAGAAAACTTATCATATTATGTTTTAACAACAATTCAACAGTTTTTTTACACTTGCTACCATATAATCCTTCAATACTCATAAAATTTGATTGTAAATATACTCCTAAATCAAGCAATTCTTCAATTTTTTTAGGATTTTCTTGAATTATACTATATCTTTCTGGATGTGCAAGTACTGGCTTATATCCAGCAGAAATCAAATCAATTACTAGATTTTGATACTTTGGATATTCTTTATGTAATGGCATTTCATATAAAACATATTTTGAGTTATTCAACGTTGATGCCTCACCAATACCAAAAATTTTGTCGATATTTGTTCTGGCATAAACCTCATTTCCTAAAATAAGCTCAATTCCATCAACTTTTTCTTGTAACTCTTTTAATTTATTTATTCTTGTTTCTTCATTTTCAGCATAATAATTTGAATAATGTGTTGTACATATAATTTTTTTAACACCAGCTTCTTTGGCTTCTTTTAAAACTTCTTCAGCCTCTTCCATAGTTTGAATTCCATCATCTAGTCCAGGCAAAATATGTGCATGAAAATCAATCATTTTCATCGCCCCTTTTTATTTTTTTCTAGGTGTACTTCCGTAATAGTATCTTTCTTCATATCTTTTTCCACCTGATGGTATTTTATTTAAAACTATTCCTGTAACTTTTCCACCAGCTGTTTCTATTTTCTTTTTAGTTTCATTTAAATCTTCCATTTTTGTTGTGTTACATGCACAAACAATGATTGTTTGATCAACAATTCTAGAAATAATAGTTGAATCTGTAACTAAATCGCAAGGTGTACCATCAATAATTATTACATCAACAATTTCTTTTAATTCATTAAGCATTTTTTTCATTTTTGGTGAGATTAATAATTCAGATGGATTAGGTGGAATATTTCCAGCAGGAATTACATATAAATTAGGCATATCAACTTCTTGCATAAAACTTGCAATCCCATTTACATCTTCGCCTACATTTACTCCTGTTAAGTAATTTGAGACTCCAGGAGCAGGAGAAATATTAAATACTGAATATAATCTTCCTTTTCTCATATCACAGTCAACTATACATGTTTTCTTTCCAGCTTGAGCAAAAGTAGTAGCGATATTAGCCGATATCCATGTTTTTCCTTCAGCTGGTGATGTTGATGTTATTAAAATAGTTTGATTATTACCTTCTGAAGAATTCATAAATTGTAAGTTGGTTCTCATAGCTCTAAAATTTTCGCTTACTGGTGCTTTAGGATCTCTAGCAACAATTAATTCTTTTTTTATCATTTTCTTCTTCCTCCTTTTCTAATAACAGTTTCATCAACCAAATCTAATTGAGCAATTACAGGTATTTTTAAAGCTTGTTCTATTTCTTCTGCAGATTTAACTGTTGTATCAAATAATCCCATAACAATTATAATTGCACATGATATAAAAATTCCGGCTACAATAGCTATAAAAATATATTTAACTGGCTTAATATTATATGGTATTGAACTTGGCTCTGCTGCATCTAAAGTATAAACATTATTAATTTTATACATATCACTTATTTTTTCTGAGAAAACTTTGCCTATTTCATTTGCAATTTTTGCAGCATATTCAGGATTCTCATTTGACACTATAATTTTTATAACCTCTGTATCTTCAATTGCTGAAACCGTAACACTACTTCTTAATTGTCCTTCTGTTAAATCTGCAATTTGTAAATTTGAAATTACTTGTGCTAATACAGTTTTACTTTTCACAATTTCACTATAGGTAGATACTAATTTTTGGTTCATTGTTACATCAGTCTGAGTAACTGAACTGTTTATCCCTTCTGTATTATTTTCGGCCTTAGTAAGAACTATTGTAGTATAAGATTGATATTTTGGCGTTTGTATTACATATGAATACACTGCTGCAATAATAACAAAAAATATTGTAATTGTTATTATAAATTTTCTACTGTTCCACAACATTTTAAAAACTTCTTTTAAGTCTAATTCTTCCATTTTTAATTCCTTCCATATCTATTTTTTCTTCATTTTAGCTATTATTATCATTATAATTAATGCAACTATTATACCAGCTGAATCAATACATACATCCTTAAATTGTCCCGATCTTCCAGATATAAATAATTGGTGAAACTCATCAAAACATGCATAACACATTCCTGTCAATGCACTCATTCCAAATATTCTTTTTTTAGTTACATCAAATGTACTATAAAATTCGAATAATAAAATTCCGCCCAAAAAATATATTGAAAAATGAGCTAATTTTCTAACACAAAAACTAATATTTTCTCGATTTTTTTCTAACCCCTGATTAACATTTATTATCGCATTTGTAATAATATCGCTTGTCCCTTGTGATGTATCTCCATTTTCATTTGAAAAGCAAAAAATTATTATCATCCATACTATTACTAAAACTGCAAATAAAATTCTTTTCTTACCATATTTCTTCATTGCTCTACTTCTCGTTTATCTTCTTTTCTGTATATCTCCATGAATCTTTACACATTTGCTCTAAATCACGTGTTGCTTCCCAGCCTAATTCTTCTTTTGCTTTTGTTGGATCTGCATAACATTCTGCAACATCTCCAGGTCTACGTTCTGCTATTTCATATTTTATCTTAATTCCATTTGCATCTTCAAAAGCCTTTACAATATCAAGTACAGAATATCCTTTTCCTGTTCCTAAATTATATGTTTCAACACCATGGAAATCTCTAGCTTTTTCAATAGCTTTAATATGTCCAAGTGCTAAATCGACAACATGAATATAATCTCTAACTCCTGTTCCATCTGGTGTATCATAATCATTTCCAAAAACATTTAAATGATCCAATTTACCACATGCAACATAATTAATATATGGCATCAAATTATTTGGTATTCCATTAGGATCTTCACCTATTTCCCCACTTTCATGTGCTCCAATTGGATTGAAATATCTTAATAAAATAACTGACCACTCATTGTCTGCTTTATAAATATCTTCAAGAATTCTTTCTATCATTAATTTTGTTGTTCCATAAGGATTTGTTGTTGATAATGGAAAATCCTCTTTAATTGGTACGGTCTCTGGATCTCCATAAACTGTTGCTGATGAACTAAATACAATTTTCTTGCATCCATATTTTCTCATCAAATCAACCAATATAAGTGTACCTGTAACATTGTTATGATAATATTCTATTGGTTTTGCACAAGACTCTCCAACAGCCTTTAAAGCTGCAAAGTGTATAACTTCCTTTATATCATTCTCTTCAAAAACTTTTTCTAAGTTTTCTCTTTCTAATAAATCAACCTCATAAAATTTAAAATCTTTTCCAGATAGTTTTTTTATTTTATCACACATTTCAATTTTACTATTTGATAAGTTGTCAACTACTACAACGTCCTCTCCATTTTTTAGTAGTTCTATTACTGTGTGACTTCCTATATATCCTGTTCCACCTGTTACTAAAATTGACATATTTCTTACCTCCTTTGACAATATATATTTATATCAAATATATATTAAAATATCAACCTTTATACACATAAAAAAGCATAAATATTTTACTGTGCGAAGGCTAAATTTTATTACCCTTTTAGAGTTTTCATTGAATTTAGTATTGCTATCATTGAAACACCTACATCAGCAAAAACTGCAAGCCACATATTGGCAAATCCAAGTGCTCCAAGTGCTAAAATTATTATTTTTACAACAAGTGCAAATACTATATTTTGTTTAACAATTTTCATTGTCTTTTTTGCAATTTTAATTGCTTGAGCAATTTTTGTAAGTTCATCTGTCATTATAACAACATCAGCAGCTTCAATTGCAGCATCTGCTCCAATACCGCCCATTGCTATACCTATGTCAGCTCTAGCTAAACAAGGACTGTCATTAACACCATCACCAACAAAAATAACTTTTTCTTTTTCACCTTTTGTTTTTAAAACGGCTTCTAGATTTTCAAGTTTTTGATCAGGTAATAATTCAGATTTACATTCATCAACGCCAACTTCTTGTGCAATTTTATCAGCAATTCTTTTTTCATCACCTGTTAATATATATGTTTTCTTTATTTTTTCTTTTTTCAAATCTTCAATTGCTTTTTTAGAATCATCTTTAACTTTATCAGCAATTAAAATATATCCTTTGTATTGTCCTTCAATCGCCACATATATAACAGTTCCGGCTTCATCAACAGGTTTAAATTTAACTTTATTCTCTTGAAGTAATTTAGCATTTCCTATTAATGTTTCTTGGAAGAATATTCTAGCTTTTATACCTTTTCCTGATATTTCTTCTAAATTTTCGACTTTACTTTCATCATATTTTCCTTTATATCTTTTCTTTATTGACAATGCAATTGGATGATTAGAAAATTTTTCTCCATGAGCTGCAACTCTAATAAGTTCTTCTTCAGAAATATCAACTGGATTTATTTTTTGAATTTCAAAAACACCTTTTGTTATCGTTCCAGTTTTATCAAACATTGCATACTTAGCTTTTGACAATGCTTCTAGGTAATTACTTCCTTTTATTAAAATACCTTTTTTAGAAGCTCCACCTATACCTCCAAAAAATCCTAGAGGAACAGATATTACAAGCGCACATGGGCAAGATATAACTAAGAAAATCAATGCTCTATACACCCATGTCATAAGTTCTTGTTTAAATACTAATGTTGGAACAAGAGCTAAAGCCAAAGCAAATAAGCATACAGTTGGTGTATAATATTTTGCAAACTTTGTTATAAATTTTTCTGTCTTTGCTTTCTTAGACGTAGCTTCTTCAACTAGCTCTAAGATTTTAGCTACAGTTGAATCCTCAAACTTTTTAGTAACTTTAACCTCTAATACACTATTTAAATTTATACTTCCACTATAAATTAATTCTTGTTCAACAATTTTCTTTGGAACAGATTCTCCTGTAATTGTTTTTGTGTCTAACATAGATGTTCCTTTTTTTACTCTACCATCTAAAGGAACTTTCTCACCTGGCTTTATAACAATAGTTTCGCCTATTTTAACTTCTTCAGGTTTTACTTGTATTGTCTCACCATTTCTCAATACATTTGCATACTCCGGTTTTATTTGCATTAATTCTTTAATTGCATTTCTTGATTTTCCAACAGCAATATCTTGGAACTCTTCTCCAATTTGATATAAAAACATAACAGCTATTGCCTCAGGATATTCACCAGTTGCAAGCGCACCAAGTGTTGCAACAACCATTAGAAAATTCTCATCAAAAATTTCTCCATGAAATATATTTCTAATTGCTTTGAAAACAATATCTAAACCAATAACGCAATATGCTAAAATATATAATGCAATTGAAATTTCATTATTATAATTTATTGCAATGTATTCAACAGCAAATCCACCTATTCCAAGTATTAAACATGTAATAATTCTAAATATAAAACTCTTTTTCATATTAATTTTATCCCCCAGTATTTTAATTAAGAAATAACAGCATCCGGTTCTAATTTCTTAACAAGCTTTCTTACCTCTTCCATTATTTCTTCAACTTCTTCATCTGTTGATACTTTAAATTCTATTGATAATTTTCCCATCATAAAATTAAGGTTTGCCTCTTCAATATTTTTTATTCTATTTATTTTATCCTCTATTTTTGCTGCACAATTTGCACAGTCAATGCCTTCAATTGAATATACTTTTTTCATTTTAAATTCCTCCTCTTTTTTATATTATGAAATTATTTGTTTTCTTTTCCTTCTAAAACATGTTCAAGCGCTTTTTCAAAAATATCTTTAACATGATCATCATCTAAAGAATAAATAACCAACTTTCCATCTTTTTTAAATTTTACTAAGTTTGCATCTCTTAATGTTTTTAGTTGGTGTGATATAGCTGATTTTGTCATTCCAAGTAATGCAGCTAAATCACAAACGCACATATCATGTTTATCTAATGCCCACATTATTTTGGCTCTAGTGCTATCTCCTAACATTTTAAAAAAATCAGAAACATCAAATAATATATCTTCTTCAAGCATTTGTTTTTTCACTGTTTGCACGACTTCTTCATGCAATACGTCACATTCTTGCTCTTCCATAATACCTCCTGTTAGTTGAATGTTTGTTCAACTATTTACATTTTTATTATAGTTGAATGGCTATTCAACTGTCAAGAGGTATTTTAATTTTTATTATATTGTTTTCATTTCAAAAATGTTACAAAACAAAAACATTTTTAAAATGTTATCTCATATTACAAAAGAAAAATACATATTAATTTTCTCACACCTTGCTGGCGCATTCCTCGATTCTTGAAAATAAAAAACAATGGATTTTCATCTCCATTGTTTTTATTTTCAAACGAGTAGAATGCTTCAATCAAGCTCACTACGTTCGCTTGGTCCCTGCGCGGTGATTCAAAAATATAATATGTATTTTTCTTTTTTATTTTGCAATAACTAATTGCAGACAAAAAAATATTATATTTAATTTTTAGTAACGCGCAGTTTGAAAGATTTTACCTAGCCTTCTAAACAAAGTTTAGTAGGCGGTAAAATCTTTTCAGCAAGGAACTAAAATTTAATATAATATTTTTACTTTAAAATTAAGTTGGCAAAAAGGTCGTCCCTATGACACCCATAACAACTAGATTATTCTAAAATCTTTATAGTATAAAAGAAATACCTCTCAATCCCATTAGCTTTATACGTTATAGCATATTTATAATAAGCAGAGCCTTTTACTTCTGACCTATTCACACTAGCAGAAAAATTAAAAACTGAACTCTGATTAGCAGATACAGTAGCAGGAACAACCGTTGCACTTACATTTTTTAAAGCTTCTCCTGGATTAGAAACTTCAAGTTGAGAAACCTTTCCATCAGTATAAACATATCCATTCTCTGACGTATTCTTTAACGAAAAATTAACCATTAAATCAGAGGAAATCCAATCTGACAAAGAATTTTTATGAACACGCAATGTAGTAATCAACTCATTTTTCTTGTATTCTTCTGAAACTAAATCAAATAACTCTGTACCAGAATCGTTAGTTAAACCCGAAACATTTACATATCTATTATCAGCATTTGGAATAACACTTGCTTCAATTGCTGGCGGATCAAAATCCAATGTAACCGTTCCAGAAATATTTAATTTTGAACTCCAAAGCGAATATCCTACATTCATAACCACTAAAAAAGCCAGAACAATAAGAATAATTGCTAAAGTACTCATTGTATGTTTTCTTTTTAAACTATACTTTTTTCCCATACTTAAAAATCCATTTCTTAATTTTATCTTTTTAATATAAATCTATAAATCATATTATTACCTAATACGCAAAACCAACTTTCTTCTTCATCTTCATTATTCCAGTACAAAATTGGCTTAAATAGTTCTTCAGAAATTTTTATAATTTCTTCAAACTCAACAACATCAACAATTCCCTGTCCATTTGTATCAATCTTTGAACTAACCTCTACAATCTTTTCATTGCAACCTTTTAAAATTTTATTCAATTCAACTTTATATTGATTTCTAACAACATTACCATTTGTAGTTTTTACAAGAACAACAATTAATAACACTGTTGCAATTACAAATGTACAAGTTGCAACTCCAGCTCTTGTTTGACTATATGCATCATTTTCAGGTACCATTTTTGTAACAATTTGAGGTTTAGCAGTATCTTCTGTTGTAGAACTTATCTTTGTTGTTTTAGATGTAATATCAAAAACAATATCAGGTGTATATATATTCATAACTTCTTGATTATCTACAATTGTCCTTGTAACAACTTCCATTTGAATAGTATATTTTGTTTGAACTTGAATTCCAAAATTCTCTTGAAAGTCTCTTACTTTCTTTATTTTATCTTTCAAATCAACTTCAAAATTTTCATTAATTTCTATTTTATCTGATGAAATATTTTTTTCTTCTGGTAATAAAATAACATCTGTCTGTTTCCAAACTTTTTGCTCATCACCATCTTTTGAATATGTAGCTTCCAAATTACCAACTATTTTATAACTATAAGTTATATTCTCTGATTTATTAGCACTATAAACATAATTCATATTTATATTAGCTTTGTTCATCAATTCTGTCACATAAATGTTTTCATCAGGAACATTTTCTTTAGCAATATAATCATTATCAATCATATCTATATCATAAGAATATAAATATTTGTTATTATATTCATATATATTAGTTTTCACAAAATTTTTCTTATCAACAAGATTAAAAGATTGATATAAAACAAATAATGAAGTTACTATAATAGCTAAAAGAGCTATAATATAAGCATATCTAAGTGATTTTCTTATTTTAACTTTTTTATTTTTATTATCTTTCATTATCTCTCCTCTTTCGTAATTACATTCCTTTTTCAATACTTGACGTATCTGGTGCAGATATTTTATTTAAATTATTTAAAAATACTGCTGGTAATCCCAAATATCTAATAGAAAATATTTCTTTAGCAATTATTTGTGACTCTTCAACCGGCTCGAAATCAGCATCTTTGTTATTATCACCCTTGGTAATAAAATAAATCTTGCCTTTTTCCGTGTATTTAGAAATAACTCTATGAATAACTGTAAAATTTTCTTTTTGATATTGCACAATATCTCCAACTTCTAATTCTTCAGCCGTACATTTTTTTAAAATTGCAACATCTCCAACCATCAAAGTTTTTTCCATACTTCCCGTAGCAATTGCTGAAGGTCTAATAGGAAACAATCCCATATCAAACCATAATATTAAAACTACAACGACGACAAGAAGAACAATACTCTTAGGATCTGTACTTTCAATCGTTTTTTTCTTTTTTTGAACATCATTTTTATTTTTTAAATAACGAATATATATAAACAAAATAATAGGAATTATTATGTCTATAACTGACTTCATAATCCATGGAACTTTAGGTAAAATCGGCGCTAATATCCAATATGAAAAAGTTATAACTCTATAACATATTGCAGGTTTATAAAACTGATTCATTGCAATATATGTGCATACAACATTGCTCGAAATTATCGGCAATATATCTGCAAAAACAAATTTCATAACATTACTGCTATCTGCCAAATCATTCATGCTAATATCAGAAATTGCATAAATTATTGTTGCAACAACAGCAATATATTTTTTATCTTTTTCATACACATTATTAATTACTCTAAATCTTGTATACTCTTTAGCAACTATCGGCAAAATGTATATGTAAACATTCATTAAAATTCCTTTTAACGATGTTGAATATGGATTTTTACCTATTTCAATAAATACTTCTGAAAAAATGTATACGCCAATATTCACAAGTGCCGCTATCAAAGAATACGCAAATATATTTTCCTTTAACTTTGCACCTTCACTTGTCTTAGAAGTACATATAAAAATCGCTACTATAAAAATAATCCAAAATAGCGGATTAACAATAAAGTAATACTTGAATCCGTAACCTACTAAACTGTAATTCGCTATAATGGAATATGTTGCTAATATTGCAAGCATCAAGATTGTAATATTTCTTGACTTTTGTAACATTATTTTATTTCACCTTAATCATTAGTTTTTTGCATTTACATCTGATGCTGTTCCTGTAAATTCTTCTGTAGCTTGTTCATAATCTAATTCTATATCAAATTCAGCTGTAGCTGATTTTGCAGTTGAATCTTTTTTCCATTTAACAGTAAATGTAATTGTTGTAGATTCTCCACTTTGTAATACTTCATTTCCAGTTGTATCTAAATTTTGTATTAAAATTTCAATATCATTGTTTGAAAATGCTGTTGTAGTTCCTTTGTTATATAAATTAAATCCTGTTAATTTTGCTGGAACTGTTCCATTATTTTTTACTGTTGCTGTAACATAGCAACCATCTCCAGGATATCCTAATTTAACATTTGCAGTCATTTTTGTACCGTCTGTAGCGTCTACTTTAGCAGTTCCATGATCTGCCGTTGAAACTATACCATTTGTAAAAACAACTTCAAATTTTCCAGAAGCATCTGCTTTTCCAGAAACTTTTAATACTCCACTAAATGAAGCATATGCTATTGCTAACGCTAACATCATAACTACTAACGCAACAATAAGAACTTTTGTACCACTCTTCATTTTAATCCTCCTCTATATCTATATTTAGATGAGTACAGTATATCATATAAATTTCTACATAATATTACATTTTCTTTTCTTTTTCTTTTCTTTTATTTCTTTTTGTTATACTTTTTATTACATCTTCTAAATTTAAGCAATTATTATGCTATAATTTATTGTGTAAATTTATTTAAATTGGAGATTACAAATGAATTTAGAAAATACAAAAGATTTGAAAGATTTTTTTTCAAATGAAAATTTAAACTTTTTTAAAAATTTAAATCAAGAATTATCAAAAATTGAAAAACTTTTAGAAAAAAATCAACACAAAGAAGAAAAATATTCCTTATTTCTTGCAACTCTTACATCTAAAGACTTTTCGAACACAAATAAAGAATATTTTGTTGAAGTAAAAAATATCTACTCATTAATTGAAAAAAACACAACAATTCTAAAAGATTTAAAATCGACTTTATCATCTCTTAGTGCCAAACTATTGTCATTGGCATTTTCCAATGATGAAATTCAAACTCAAAACATTGTATCTGATATAAATAAAAACATAAATCATTACATTGAGTTGTTAGATGAATTAGGAAAAGTTTTTGTACAAAATAATACAACTATAAACACATTTACCTACTACCATTCTACAAAACTTTTGCTCACTACTTTTGGGATGGAACTAGGAAATGATCTTGATGAATCATTAAACTTAATTTATCCTAATGCAACTGATGGCACTATTGAAACATCTTATTCAGATATTTTAACTTCAACAGAAAATAAAGTTTTGATAATATCTGAAAAAGAAAATAAAGTATATTTACCATATAAAAAAGCAGAGTTAAATGAATTCATGGCTCAATATCCCACATCTTATTTTTCTTACAAAAATGTAATTGAAAAAGAATTCATTCGTCCATTAAATTATTTCATGACAAATCAAAATTTTGCAAGATTCAGAGAAACATATGCTTTATATAGAGATCGTGAAGCTTCTACGACATTTGAAGCACTAAAAAAAGCAATTTCTTTAACATTTAAAACTAACTTAAATCCAGCAATTATCGCAGCTTGCAAAACAAAAAAGCAACTTAATGACTATTTACTTTGCCTAAACGAAAACAAATTAGATGAATTCTCAGACTTCAAAATTATTTATGATATAAACCCACAAAATATTTAATTTTCCTCCTATCCATATGGATAAAAAAAGTCATATTAAATTTTCTTATACTTTTTAAAAAAGTAATTAGAAAAATTTAATATGATTTTTTTTAAGAAACTCTCTAATTCTTATATAAAATACCATTAACCAATAATATACTCAATACATTTTTTAAATCTTAATATAAACTGATACCTGTCCACCGTTTACAACAAAGTTTCCAAAGCCCTCTTCATCAATTATTATTTCATCTTCTCTATGACCTAACGCATCTGTAAACTTATCTCCAGCAAAATTCTTTCCAACATACATCCTTTTACTGCCCTCATATTTATCTGAAATAATAACTGCCATTCCTGACTTATAGTGAGCATCATCCCCAAGTCTTGTAAATCCAACTATATCTGGATTATCGAAATAATTTACTTGTTCTCCATAAGCTTTATCTTTTCTCAATAACATCAATGTTTTTAAATTTTCCATTGGAGGAATGTCATCATGTTGTATTCCATAGTAATCGCCATAAAAAATACAAGGATATCCATTTCTATTAAACAAAATTATTGAATAAGCAATTTCTTTAAACCATGTAGGTATCCATGATTCTAAAGCTTGTCCTAGTTGTGTATCATGATTATCTACAAAAGTAACTGCCTTTCCCCAATTCTCTTTTAGTAATGTTCCATCTAATATTTTAGACATATCATAATTTCCATCAGAATGTGAAGCTTGATAAAAATTATAATGAAGTGGTACATCAAATAAACTAAGTTCTCCCTCAGTTTTTTCAATATACTCCTTTAATTCCTCAACATTGCTATTCCAATATTCACCAACAGAAAATAAATTTTTATTAGTATACTTTCTCATCTCTCTTATAAAATCTCTTATGAAAGATGCCTTAATATGTTTAACTGCATCAAATCTAAATCCATTAACTCCGGTTGTGTCTAAGTACCATTTTCCCCATTTCATGCATTCATCAATAACTTCTTGATTAGAAAAATCAATATCTGCTCCCATTAAATAATCATAATTTCCATGTTCCTTATCAACATCCATTTGCCAAGTTTTGTTTTTCAATTTATATAAAGCCACTTGATTTGTTCTATAATCATAATCAATACCATCAAAATGCGTCCAATTCCATTCAAAATCAGAATATTTATGATTTCTACCTGGGAATGTAAATTTAGTCCACACTTCAACAGTTTGTTCTTCCCCTTCTTCTTTTGTATGGTCATCCCAATTGCACTTTACAGCTTTAATTGTTTGTAATTTGTCTGCACCCATTTTATGATTTAAAACTATATCTCCATATACATCGATTCCATTTTGTTGTAATTCAACAATAGCGTCAATATATTCATTCTTAGTCCCATATTTCGTTGAAATACTGCCTTTTTGATCAAATTCTCCTAAATCATATAAATCATATACACCATATCCAACTTCTTTTTCTCCACCAATTCCCTTATATGCTGGTGGTAACCATAATGAAGTAATCCCTAATTTAGACAATTCGTCTCCTTTCTTTCTTACTGTATTCCAAAGATTTTTATTGCAATTCATATACCATTCAAAATATTGCATCATTACGCCATTAATCTCTTTATTCATTTGTGAAAAAAATCCTCCTACTCTGCATTTTTTATTTCTTGTATTTGTTCATTTGCTTGCAATTCAGGCTCTAAAAACTTAAAACATTTTTTGTTTTTATTCATAACCTCCAGGCCAATATCTAAATCGTTTCTTAATCTCTTGCTCGCATATTTAACTATTATTGGCTTATTTTCTATTGCTTTCATAACAACTTCTTTGTCATCCCTCATATTCTTCGAAGCAAAATAAAGAATCTGTCCAGATACTGCAAGTCCAGCCATCAATAGTTCTTTATCTTCTTTCAAAGCCTCATCAGCATAACAATAAGTCCATCCTAGTTTGCTAACAGAATCATATACAATTTCTCTATCTTTCTTCAAATTTTGGCTTGCAAACTCTAAAGCTTCTGGATTATTTCTAACTGCATCTAAAACTATTTCTCTATCATTGTGAAATTCTTCAGCTGCAAACTCAAGTAATTTTCCATTTTCATTTACTGTTTTTAAAACATAATCTCTATCATTGCAATTTTTCTTCATTGCTGTAATTTCAGGTGCTTCTGGCATTTTTACATCCTTCTTTCTTCTCTAAAAAAATGTAAGTCGTACATATTGATACGACTTACGACTCAAATTATTGCTTCATAACTCTTTATTTTTTATTGGTCAAGACCTGCTTCATACCACCATTTATGATTCCATTTTTGATATCCCCAAAAAAAGTTATCATCATTTGTAGCTATAGCATGATTATTAAAATCTATCTTACTTAAAAAAGAATCCGAATATAACGTTGATTGATTAAATTCAACTTTTATATCTGACATCAATTTATACTTTTTATTAGATCCCCCTACATACATTGCACCTTCTTGATATATGTAATAAGGTTTTGTAGATCCAGTTCTGAAAAATGTAAACGCATCTGCATTATAAATCGGTATAACAACACTTGTATCACCAATTGTAGATGGATTAATTTTGTCCGGATCACTTACATCATCTTCTGCCGGTGATGTACTTGGTGATGTGCTTGTAGATGGTGAATTGCTTGTTGACGTTGATGTAGACGTTGAAGGTGATGGACTATCAACAACTGTTCCATCATCTGTTACCGGTCTATCATACACCGTTTGAATACTTTTTAAAGCACTTATTTGGCTTTCCAGTTGCCTATTAGCTAAAAGATATTTTCCAGTTACAATTGCAAGTAAAAATAACATTGCAACCAAAACATATACAGTTATAGAACCACGTTCACTTTTAAATTTATTAAACATATTATCTACCTCTAATAAAATACTACCTTTTCCGTTAGTGTTTTTATGTACAAAATTTGCTTTTCAAATTTTAAGCATTTTTTATATTATAGGAAGTTTATAAAATCTTCATATAATATAAAATTATTTTATATATAAATATAAAAAAAATCAAGACACAATTTAATGTTAATAGGGATGATTTAAGATTTTCTTAAAATCCTAAATCATCCCTATTAACCAAGAGTAAGTCTATAAGCCGGGTTCTGTCTTGAATAGCCATTTATCTAGAATATATATTACTATATATTTCAAGCCCCCTACACACATAAAAAGAGACGAGCAGTCTTTAACCTTTTTACTCATGTGTGGCGTTGCTCCAGGTGGGGTTTACACGAACAGGAAATATCACTATTTCCCCGGTGAGCTCTTACCTCCCCTTTTCACCCTTACCAATTTCTTGGCGGTTATTTTCTGTTGCACTTTCCTTAAGGTCACCCTCACTAGACGTTATCTAGCACCATTGCTCTATGGAGCCCGGACTTTCCTCTCATGGTACCTTACGGTTGCCACCAGCGACTATTCGGCTTACTCCTATCTATTTTAAAATCATTATTAAATTTTGTCAAGCTAAAAAGCCTTATATTCAAAATTACTCATAAAATCAAATAATTCTTTAACCCTTTTTAAAGTTATGATTTCATTTTTAGGTAAAGGTGATTTTTTTAGTTCTGTTATCATTTCTTTTTTATAGCAATTTTTCTGCATTTTATAAATTAAATACCTAACATCCATGTAATCAAAATAAATTTGATATCCATCTCTTAAATCTATCCAAAATTGTTCGAAAGAATAGTTCTCCATCTTTGTTTCATTCCTTTCATATACTAAAGCAACTTTCAAAGAAAATATTATATTTATTTTTTCGTTCCTTACTAAAATATTTTCCAACCTACTAAACTTCGTTTAGTAGGTTAAGGAAAGCCTTTCAAACTACGCATCACTCAAAAACCAAATATAATATTTTCTTTTTCTACTAATTAACTCTTATTTAATCATTTCATCAAATTCATTTTCTGAAATAACTGTAACTCCTAATTTATTTGCCTTATCTAATTTACTTCCAGCATCTTCTCCCGCTAAAACATAGTTAGTTTTTTTAGAAACAGAACCAGATACCTTTCCTCCAAATTTTTCAACAATTGCACCAGCCTCATCTCTAGTATATTTTTCTAAAGCACCTGTAAGTACAAATGTCATTCCAGCAAATCTATCATCAGCACCTTCTTCAATAAATGCATTCATATTAACACCTGCATCTTTTAATTTTTGAATCAAATCCTTCGTTTGTTCTTGTTCAAAAAATTCAAAAATCGCTTGTGCAGTTATCTCTCCTGTGTCATCAACAGCAAGTAAATCTTCATAAGAGGCATTCATTAATTCATCCATACTCTTAAATCTTTTAGCCAAACTCTTAGCACCTTTAACACCAACATGTCTAATTCCAAGAGCATTGATTAATCTATATAAATCATTATTTTTACTTTCTTCTATTGCATCTATCAAATTCTGAGCAAATTTTGTTCCGTCTTTTTTTAAAGTTTTAACATCTGCAACAGTTAATGTATATAAATCAGGTATATTCTTTATTAAATCTCTGTTTAAAAATTCTTCTATAATTGAATATCCTAAGCCTTTTATATTCATCGCTTCTCTAGATGCAAAATGCCATATACTTCTAAACAATTTTGCCTGACATTCAATTCCAATACATCTTAAAACTGCTTCTCCTTCTTCTCTAACAGCATCAGCACCACAAACTGGACACTTTGTTGGCATCTTAAACTCTTTTTGTGTACCATCTCTTTTGGATTTAACAACCTCAACTACTTCTGGTATAACATCACCAGCCTTTTGAATAATAACTGTATCACCAATCATTAAATCTTTTTCTTTTATAAAATCTTCATTATGCAAAGTAGTTTTTGAAATTGTTGAACCTGCAACTTTAACAGGCTCTAAGATTGCCATTGGAGTAATAGCTCCTGTTCTACCAACTTGACACACAATATCTTTCAAAAGTGTTTCTTTTTGCTCTGGGGGATATTTGTATGCAATAGCCCACTTTGGAGTTTTATAATTTGTACCTAGGATTTCTCTTAATTGTAAATCATCAACCTTAATTACTGCACCATCAATACCAAATGTTAAACTCTCTCTATCTTCACCAATTTTATTAATTGCGGAAATTACTTCATCTAAATTCTCGCAGAAAATTTTTACAGGATTAACATTAAATCCTAACTTCTCCATATATAGTAAAGACTCGTAATGAGATGTAAATTTAATAGTATCAGATTTTTGAACATTAAAAATGTATATATCTAATGGCCTTTTTGCAGTTTCTTTGCTATCTAATTGTCTTAATGAGCCAGCCGCAGCATTTCTAGCATTTGCAAACAATGGCTGTTCTAGTATTTCTCTTTCTTCATTCATCTTATCAAATCCTGCTTTAGAAATAAATACCTCGCCACGTACAATAATATCAACATCTTCCTTTAATTTTTTAGGAATATGAGGAATTGTTTTTAAATTTTCAGTAATATCTTCTCCAACTAGTCCATTACCTCTAGTTGCTCCTCTTACAAAGATTCCATTTTTGTATTCAAGACTAACAGATAAACCATCAATTTTTGTTTCTACAACATATTTTAAAGGAATATTTTTTTCTTCTGCAACTTTTCTAACTCTATCATCAAAATCTTTTAAATCATCAAAATTAAAAATATCTAATAAACTTTGAAGAGGCACTTCATGAGTTACCTTTTCAAAACCTTCTTTAACAGTTCCTCCAACATGTTGCGTTAATGAACTTGAATCAATCAAATCCGGATATTTATTTTCCAAATTACGAAGTTCCAACATTAGCATATCATATTCAAAATCACTAATCTCTGGATTATCATCATCATAATATCTTTTAGCATGATATGCTGTAATTTCTCTTAATTCTTTAATCCTTTTTTCTGCTTGTTTTTTAGTCATCTTATGTAACACTCCAATCAATAATTCTTAAACATTTTCTTCGAGAACAAAAGCGGACTATTTATAACATTTTCATTTATTATATTTTTTAGTCCGCGTCTTTGTTCGTGTGCGAAATTTGCAAAGCAAATTTCTGTACATTGTTATATTTAAATAATAGGAAGTTCGAAGAACTTTCCTATTATTTAAATAAGTTTCTGCCCTTCCAAACATAATCCCAACCTGAGAAAATTGTTGCAACAACAGAAATAGCCATCATTACAGAAGTAATAATATTTATAACCAAATGAACTCCTGATAAGTTTCCTGAAATAAAATTAAAGAAACCACCAACATCAACAAAAGCAAAAATAAGAGCAATCATTTGAGTTACCGTTTTTAATTTTCCCCATACTGAAGCTGCAATTACGACTCCACCTTTCTCAACAGCTACAAGTCTAAAACCTGATACAATAAATTCTCTAGCTAGTACAATAACTGGAATCCAAGCAGGAAGTAATCCTCTTTCTACTAGTAATATCATTGCAGTCAAAACCAATATTTTATCTGCTAAAGGATCTAAAAACTTTCCAAATGTAGTTACCTGATTTCTAGATCTCGCTATGTATCCATCTAACTTATCGGTTATTGAAGCTATTATAAAAATCAAATCCATAATAAGCATTGCGATTGGTACAGTATACACATCTCCACCAATAGGTAAGTATGCAAATACCACCATAACAGGAACCAGAATCATTCTAAAAATAGTTAATTTGTTTGCTAAATTCATAAACTTTCTCCCACCTTTTTATTATTTTTATACCATAGTTAAATTCTCTGAATCTTCTTTTATAAGAAGTTCGGCGAATTCTCCTAAAATATTATTAATACCCACTTTGGTTTTTAGCTTGTACAATCTCAACAATATCAGAAATATACTTCCCGATTATTGGTATGTTCAACTTCACAATATATTGCAATATATATATCAAAATAGCAGTTATTAAATAAAAACCTATACTAAATCCTAATCCTCTTGAAATTCCAGCAAGTAAATTTCTAAAAAATATTTTTCTTTTACTCTCAAGCATTTCTATAAGCTCTACAATTCTTGCATTTTCTAACGAATTATTCAATTTCTCAACATTTTTAAAAAATTTTCTTATCATCTTTTAGAACTCCAAACAATATATACACATATATATTGTTTGAAATTTTTTAAAACATTATTCCTTAAAATCTAAAAATCCACTTTTATTATTAGTAGTTTCTGTATTTTGTTTTTCAACCGCTTCTAATTGATCTATCAACGTTTGTAGCTTTTCAATATCAGTACCAATAAGTTCCCAATTCTTTGACTCTGTTGATTCTTTTAAATTCTTGCTTGCCTTTATAATAGCATTTATTAATTGTTGCTTATCCTCTGTATTAACAAATTCAATTTTACCAGCTGAATCAGTTAATAACGTTGTAAGCGCTTCAACCAAATCATCACCAATTGCAACCTTAGTTCCTGATGCAACTATAACTTTTTTCAATGTTGGAACCTTTGACTGCTCATTTAATAAAACTTGATATACAGGTTCAACATATAAAATACTATTTTCAATTGGAACAATATAAGTTTTTCTTATTATCTGTGTTCCAGTTGTATTAATCTTTTCAAGCTCATCTGAAATTGTTTTATCTTGATCTATCTGAACATTAAGCTGTTGTATAGCTGGCAATGTTGTATCAGAAATAAGTTTATACATCGTTAATTTATTCTTTCCATCACTATAAGTTCCTACTAAATAAGAATTTAAACTTTGTTTATTAGCCTTAGTATAAGGTAATACAAGTCCAAGCTCTTCACTAGTAGCATCTGATGTTTTTAAAACTGTATAGTATGGTTCTACTGAAATCTTATTTGTATCATCACTACCAATTTGTCTATCTGCTTCCCATACATCATCACTTCTATAAAGGATTTCAGTATTTACATTATGATATCTTTCTAGAACTGTTGCTTGTATTTTATATAAGAACTCAGGATAAACAATATTCTTTTGAATATCCTCAGGTATAGATTCATTTTTATCAACAAACAATTCAGGATACATATTGTAATATGACATAGCAATAGGATCTGTTGAATCTGTTATATAAAATTTAGTTGTGCCATCATATGCATCAATAATTACTTTAATAGAATTTCTTATATAATTAATTTGTTTATACTTTCCTTCCACTTGAATTGTTGTTTTTTGTGAATATGGATAACTATTAGACGTTGTATATGCATCTAACACCCATACAAGCTCTCCATCATCTCTAATTACCATATAAGGTGATTCATCATATATTAAATATGGAAGTAAAACTTTAGCTCTATCGCGAATATTTCTATTCATCAAAATCTTACTATCTGAATTCATACTACTGTTAAATAATAATTTATAATTTTTCTCAGATATTGAAAGAACTGCTCTATCAAATAAATTAGCTGATATTCCAGCTTCTCCATCATACTCATTTTCTTCATATGATGTAGTTGAAGTTGGATAATCAAATTCTTTTTTATCTTTTACATTTGTAACAATAGTATCATTTGTAGCAAGTCCAAAATAAATTCGTGGTTCTGCAATTTTTATCTTATCTTCATCACTTGTATATTTAGATTGAATATATGATAATCCACCTGTAGTTTTATCTACAATAGTTGCATCTGAAATAACCACTCCATATCCATGTGTATATTGATAAGTTTTATTATTGTATGTTCTATTAGCACCGCTTATAATTTCTCTAGGAGTAATATATAAAGATTTCATTCTTCCATTAACTCTATATCTTCCTATTTGCGTTGTCTTATATGTATAATATCCTTCATTATCTTTATATTCTACCAAATTGGTTAAAGTTGTTTCTTTATCAAGCAAAGTAATTTGTCTTATTAAGTCAGCATTCTTTGAAATAGTTATATCATCTAATGTTGAAGTATTATCTATTTCTTTTTCTTCAATATCAACACTATATGCTATTCTTGTATTCCTTATATTCTCATCTATATATTTTTTCTGTTTATCAAGTTCATTTCGCTCTGCATAGATATATTGGAATCCAGTCATAGCAACAAACAAAATAACTAAATATATTGGAGTTATAAGCATTGAAGAAACAATCTTTTTAACTTTAAATTTCTTTAAATACTTTATAACTCTGCATAATGAGAATAAAATAACAACTGCTAAAATTCTATATCCAAGTACCTTTACTTTAACTTCAGTCAAACCAGCACCAACTAGCTCAGTTCTAGCATCATCTTTCAATGTAATAAGATTTCCTGTAACAACTTCTTGTGAACTCAATATCATTAAGCATGCAATTAAAAATGCAATAATAAATAAGTTAGTAAATAATTGTTTCAAAAAATTATTTTTTCTTAACTCATTAGCTTCAACACCTTGTAAACAAACATTTATTATTACTATATAATAAACTGAAACATATACTGTAAGTAACGCTAAAAATGCAATAGCAAAAATTAAAACTGCTTTAATAAATGGAATTTGGAACATATAAAACGATACGTCCATTCCAAAAACAGGATCATTTATTCCGAATTTAGCAACACTAGTAAACATCAAAAACTTCTGTGTTAATGTCCATTGTGCAACAAATGCAACAATCACACTAACAATAAAAGAAATTGATTTGTTGGGAAGCTTAGGCATTTCCTTCTGCTCCTTATCAAACAGCTCTTTTAAAAATCCTCTAACCACTTTATTAGAAATAAAAATAGCTAAATAAGAAATTACAAAAGCTACTAAGAAAACTAAATACTTTGTTTTTACATTTTTTTCAAATATAGAAACATATTGCTCTCCTATTTCTTTGTATTGTAAATACTCACTTCTTGTAGAAATCATAATTATTAGAGCATATACTATTAAAAAGAATATTACAATTGCTCTTCTCGATACTATTTTCTTCATTTTTTCTTTCATTTTTCTAATCCTTTCTTACAAGATTTCAAAATTAGTAATTACATCAATTTTTTACTAAAACAGACATTTTTCTAAATCTGTTTCTTTATTCCTGTATGAAATTAAATTTACAGATTTCTATGCATTTATTAATATTTATATAATAGCAGAAACAAAATCCTCTGCATTAAATTTTTCCATATCGTCAACGCCTTCACCAACGCCTATAAACTTAACTGGAATTTTATTTTCGGCAACAATTCCAACAACAACTCCACCTTTAGCAGTTCCATCAAGTTTTGTAAGAACAATACCAGTAATATCAGTTGTTTCTTTAAATGCCTTTACTTGCATAATAGCATTTTGACCAGTTGTTCCATCTAAAACAAGTAAAACCTCCTTTGATGAATCTGGCAATTCTCTATTTATAACCTTATTAATTTTAGCAAGTTCATCCATTAAGTTCTTTTTATTATGAAGTCTACCAGCAGTATCACAAATTAAAACATCAGCTTGTTGCTCTTTAGCAACTTGAATAGCATCAAAAACAACTGATGCTGGATCACTACCTTCTGGTTTTTTAACTAATTCGCAATCAGTTCTTTGAGCCCATATTTCAATTTGCTCAACAGCAGCTGCTCTAAAAGTATCAGCAGCAGCTATAACAACTTTCTTTCCGCTCTTTTTTAAATTATTAGCAATTTTACCAATAGAAGTTGTTTTTCCAACTCCATTAACACCAACAACTAATATAACAGAAGGAACTGTAGCTAAATTCAAAGCAGTATCTCCTACATCAAGTAATTTTATCATTTCTTCTTTTAACACTCTTCTAACAGCTTCTTCATCTTGAATATTTTCTTTTTTTATTCTTGTTCTTAATTCATCTATTATTTTTGTTGATGTTTCTATTCCGATATCAGACATTATTAATGCTTCTTCTAATTCATCTAATAAATCTTCATCAACCTTTCTAAAATTTGCAAAAACATCATTAATCTTTTCATTTAATGTTTGCTTAGTCTTACCAAGCCCTTCCTTTAATTTATCAAAAAATCCCATATAATCCTCCACAAAGCTTATTATTTATTTACGTTTTTTAGACTTTATAAGTATATCATATTTTTTCATTATTGTATATTTTTATGATATTTTTTTGATATTTTCTGCACATAAAAAAACAATATTTATAACTCAAGTAGAATATTATAATTTCAACTAGCATTGCAACAAGACCAATTATCATAGCTAATACAAATTTAAAGAAAAGAAAAGAAAACAAAAAATAAAGTAAGATCTCTCTTACTTTATTTTTTACTAAATTATTACTTAGTAAACATATACATTTAATTCACGAGGGTAAGATATATATAACTAAGTCTTTCAAATTTTTTTCTCTATCTGAATGTTAACATACGTAAAAAACAAAATTTGTCGAAACCTGTCGACAATCAAAAAAATTTAATGTTTTTTTAATGTTTATAAATTATATTTAAATATTTACTTTTAAAATAGCGAAAGCTGGCTCCAACAAGAGCCAGCTTTCATCATTCTGCATGAATTATTTTTCATTATTCTTTGGAAGCAGCTGATATGAATACTTCATAGTTGATCTTTGATGACTAATAATTGTCCCTTCAAAATCACTATCAAGTATCTTAAATCCAATTAGCTGTAATGCATAGATAGGTACAAACTTTTTAGTGCCGTCCTATTTAATTGGTAAAGTAATTACGCTTTTACAAAACTCTTCAAGCTCCATCTAAATTTCTTTAGCACAAGGCTTACGAGAGTATCTTCCCTCTAAAGCTTCAACCATATTTGCAATCATCCGCGAAACAAAAACATTATCATGCATACTAAGTCCTCCTTTTACTGATGCATATCAATAGTTACATACTCTTAATCAATAAACTCATTTGAATTTGCACTAACATTAACCAGCCAATCACGTGCATTTTGCGAACCGCTAACCTGAGCTGCACAAATTCTTCCATTACACGTTTCACAAACTATTCTTCTTGCAATCCAATAAGCTACGTTAACATTAAAGACTTTCAACTCCTCAGAAATGATAGTTGCAATCTCTTCAGCTTCATCAGGTGTAATGCGAAGCGTATCAGAGATAATCTGAATCTTCATTCCATCTCTTTCAACCTTCAAATCAGTAGCTTTCTTCCGTTCAACCTTTCTTTGAAAAAATCCTCCAAAGCCCATTTTACCTCCTCCTCATTATCACAAGAAATAAAAACTTTAGCAATTCTTTTTTCTCAATCTACCTTTAACAATTATCTCTGAAAAATATTTAACTTTGAAAACGGTTTCACAAAAAATTGATCATCCATATCAAGCCAAATATCCTTTTTCAGTTTTCCAACAGCATGCACACTTCCACCTTCATCATAAAGAATCGAAACCTCATCTTTATCGTAAATTTCAACATTTTCAAATTTCTTCTTAAATAAATTAAGTGCTTCCTCTGCTTCTTTTTCATAATCTCCAAGATAAATGTTAAGTGAGCTACAAAAGCTTCCACCTGAAGACTCTGTAAAAGTAATTATCCATTGGTAACAATTTCTGCAACAGTAAAATTTCTCACCATTTAAGCCATTAATCCGGCCATTCGTAATGCTTACCTTCATATCAAATCCTCCTATTTTTATACAGTTAATATATTTATTATATTCATAATACAATATATTAACATTAACAGTTACAATGGAGTATTCCATTTTGATACAGTTAACATTCTATCATAGGTTAACATAAAAATCAACCCTCATATCTCCAAAACTGCTTCATATATTACTAAACATCTATACAAATCATACTTTTTTATATATAATTTTTGTTATATTATCAATAACACTAATCTACAGAATCTATATAAATATTATAACAAAAATTGCAAAGGAAGGAGAAATTCGTATAACAAATATATATTCATTATACGAGGAAAAATAATGGAAAAGAAATATTTAAATTTAGCACTTCCATCTGGATTCGAATGTCTAATAAGCATCTTAATTACCATGACAGATACATTTATGATATCACAGCTTGGTTCAGAAACAATCGCATCTGTTGGAGCAATGGGAGCAGTTATAGAATTTATGTACTTAGTATTACAATCAATAAACATTTCTAATAATGTCGTAGTAGCCAGATTGTTAGGAAAAAAAGATAAAGAACAAGCTAAAGTTGCCGTTGGAACAGCTTTAATAATCGCTATAGTTTGTGGTTTAGTTTGTATTCTTTTAACATTAATTATGAGCAAATTTATTCCATCACTATTCTTAATTAATGAAAGTGGTTTAATATATTTATACATAAGACTAATTGGTGTAATCCCTAATACAATTTTAACAATACTAAGTGGTTACCAAAGAACTTTAGGTAACAGCAAAAGAATGCTTAATATTAGAATACTTGGATTTTTTATTAATGCTATTCTTGATTTTGCTTTTATAAAACTTGGATTTGGAATTATGGGAGTTTCAATCGCAACAGTACTAGTAGAATTTATAAATATGATAATACTAATTTGTTATTCACAAAAAATCGTAAAAGTTAAATTCATAAAAAGTATCGCAAAAGAAGAATTTTCTTTAATCCGATATAATATTTACGAAAGGATATTTAAAAGAGGAAGTACTTTTATTTTAAATATTATTATGTCGCGAATTGGAGCAATTCAATATGCAGCACATTTAGTTGTAATGCAATTCATAGATTTACTAGGTAACTTCTTACATGGAACTGGTATAGGAACACAAACTATGGTTGCAACAGCTCTTGGAAATGATGATAACAAGAAGGCAAATGAAATAATTAAAACCATATATAAAATAAATAACAAAATTGTATATATAACTACCTCAATCATTGGAATCGCCATGGTAATTTCTCTACCACATTTTCTAGTTGAAAAAGAAAGTTTATTAATAGGTTACAAGCTATTAATATTTGTTTTAATAGACTGCATTTTAACAGGGTTTTATCACTACTATTCTAGTATATTACGAGCTATGAAAGAATTTAAATATATTTCAAAATTAAGTTTCTTTATAAGTGTATGGCTAAAATTAACTCTAGCATATATATTAAGTAAAGTGTGCGGAATATATGGAATATGGATTTGCTTCCTTATCACCGATTCTATAATGAACGTATTTTTAGATAAAGGATTAAAAAAACAACAAAATTTGCAATCATAACCACGTGTAAAACGCGTGGTTTGAACTTACCCTAGAATGGCTTATAATATTGTCAGCGCCAAATAACACTGGCTTTCACTTCATTCAAGTCTTGATGTAATAACCACTTTAAATAGTCGGATCTTTAAATAAATATTGAGCAATCTCTCTAAAACTAGTATTCTTAGTTAGTTCCTGTTCTATAAAATTTCTTTCGTCTAAAGTTAAATATTTATTCTCATTCATAAGATACCTCCAAAACGCTCCAAACGCAGTATCTTACTTATATTTTATCATTTTTTGTACAAAACTAAATTCAGTACATGCTAAAAGTGAAGTTTAAAAATAAAATTAAGGAGTTACACTATTGCACTATGTAAATTATTGACAATTATTATATTTTATAATATATTATTAACATTAATTTAATTTCAGCCTTGTGCTGTTTTTATATAAAGTCATAAACCATACTTAAAATTAAGGAGGAATCATTATGCAAATTAACTGTGATGGTGTTGTTCACAATCCATTAGGTGGTGCTTCGTATGTTTTTGAGAAGGAAATTATTCCATATATTCTTGGAACACTTCATAAAAACAAACTGAAGATAAGTGTTGGCGCACAGCCAAACTCTTCACCACATTTTGGAACCCTGGAAACAATTGCTTTGGCATTTGCTTTAGCTCGGAAAATTGAAGAATATGACTCAGAAAAAAAAGTTACTATTCTCTATGAGGTAATAGAAACTGCACCGAGTGAAACGGTTATTATTGATGGAGTAAAGTATCAAAGAAGTTTAAACTTTACAGGTACAATTGATAACTATTTTTCAGAGTATCTAGAAATCCTTAATCATTATAAGGATTTGACAGGAATTAACTATGAAATTAGATATCAACACGAATTCAATGAACAACCTGAAACTCAGGAAGCTTTTAAAACCGTCTTAAAAAACAGAGAATATGTTTCCAAAAAACTGGATCAGAAATATGGCAATTTGAGAGTACGAATGTCTTGCCCGATTTGTGGTTTAACGGACAAGAACAGTGTCAACAATGTATATACTGAAGATACAATAACTTTCTATTGTCCTAAACATGGCGCTTATTCCATAAACGTAAATGAGGGAATTTCTAAGCTAGAATATAATTCCCCATTGAGGAATCTAATTAGAGGAATGAGTTACACTGCAACTAACCAAAGTGAAAACTATGATTTTGAAATTCTGAGAATTACAGGAAGTGATTATGCTGGATTTTACCAAGAAGAATTAAGATACAAAGTAGCTTCTTATCTAGGATGTAAAGTAAGTAATATGTCCATAATATTTTATGCTCCTTTGGTACTCGATTGGTCCGGTGCTAAACTATCTAAATCACTGTACGTAAAAGAAGGTGCTTACAGAGATATTCCTAAAAGATTTATCAACTACAGTTTCTTAAGAGAAGATTTAGGATTCAAAGGTCTTGATATTTTATATAATATTGTGTTAAACTGGATTAACAATCCGTATATGCTATTTAGGCATTACAGTATATACTATTTTATCAAGGAGTTTGAAAAATATGAGTAATAAATCACATAAAGGAATATATGTGAGTATCAAACAAGAATCAATTTTTAAAATCATACAAAAGAAAAAAAACCATGAATTTAGAAACTACATACCCAAAAAAAGTTTCAAATACATGTATGTTTATGTAACTGCACCACAAAGTCAACTAAAGTATATAATAGAAATTGGAAATATTGTAAAATATCCCGAACAATTGGAGATTGATGGCGATGGAAATCTTGATTTTAATCAAGGTAAAAAATCAAAATATGCCTACCCAATAGTTAAAGTTTATGAACTTATTAATCCAATTTCATTAAAAAAGCTTAAAAAGTTTGACTTTGTACCACCGCAAGCTTTTTCATATGCTGAAACATATAGAAAACTAACCGAATATCTATTAACAGCTGAAAAAGTGGTCATTGCAAACTAATAACACTATAAAAGGCGCTGACAATGTCAGCGCCTTTTATAAATTCTAATTACAATAATTGGACTTTTATTGCAAGTATGCCATATTTTTTTTCTTGCTCAACTGTATAAAAAGTATGAACACGTTCTAATTTCTCTTCTAAACTATTTGCAGCTCCGCAAAGTCTATAATCAATATCCGAAAACAAATCAACAAAGGTAGGATATATTAATAATGCCTGAACATTTACAGATATAGTATCATCTAAATTGTCTAAGTTATGAAATATAATAGTATCTCCCAAACTTATATTTTTTCTTTTGTCATCATAAAGTCTTAATTCGAATTTTTTAATACCTTTTTTTATATTATTAAATGCCTTACCATTTAATTCCATTTCATGTATCATAATAATTACCTCCATATAATAAATATAACATTGTAAATAATATTTTACTATATATTTAGAGAATATTCGTAAAAAATTATATATAATATTAAACAAATTTTACATAATTATCATTTTTAATTAGTTTTTCTATAGCAAATGAAAATCCTCTCGTTACAAAATCAGATACATTTTTTAACTCTTGACAACTATGTTCCATGCAAATACCAATATCAGCATTTAATAATAATTCATAATCATTAACTCCATCTACACTTGAATGAAATAGTTTCCTATTATAGCTTTCTATCTGGTCAACTGTCATATTTTCGTCCATTGTTTGATATGGAGTATATATTGTTGGACGAATTTCAACATTTAGATTTTCTAAAAAAGTAAAAGTATTAAGTATACTTTCTTTATTTTGATGAGGAATTCCCAACATTATACACGCTTTTATTTTTATATTATACTTCTGAACTCTTTTTATAGTTTCTTCTAATGAATCAACATCATATTTTTTTCCAATTTCATTTAATTCTATTTTAGATAAGGTCTCTATTCCTAAAGAAATTTGTGTACACCCCGATTCATTCATAAGTTCTAACATAGCCTCATCTTCTAAGAAGTTCATTCTGGTAGTACATTCCCATTTCAATTCTTTTCGTTCCATTATTAATATAATCAAAATATTTAGGTCTTAGCTTTAATATATGTTCCATTCTTTTCCCCAAATAGATATAACATCACAACTGTAACAATTTGTAAATCTTTACACATCATTTCTATTCTTATCTATAATAAAACATTTTTTGGAGCGATAACAAAGGTTATCTGAAACTCCTAAAGTAAAAGTTGATAAACAACTAATTACTAAGATAATAATACCATATTTTTAGATTTTGATAAATAGTTTTTGTTTAATTTGATGAATCATTCGCGCAAATTGTAATTTGACTAACTATTTTTTATTTTATTACCTATAAAACATCCAATTATTGATAATATAAGATATATAAATATAAATATCAGAACTGAGTCATTATAAAATATAAACATTGTTGGAATAAATAATAAAACTAACAATATTGACACCATTATTTTTAAGCCATACTTTTTACAAAATAGCACTGATATTATCAATGAGTACAACGGATAAACAATCCATAAATCACTCAAAAAAGTATAATTTGTACTTTCGGGTACTATTTTGTTAATAATTGGTATTATATTATATATAACTAAGGTTAATAATATAAATTTAATAATATCTTTTTTCATATAATCCTCACTTTCAAATTACTATATATCTACCTATTTGCAAAATTGTAATTTATATGTTTTGAAAATTTATTTTATTGAAAAATAAGCGGTTCAAT
>USQZ01000007.1 GCA_900556975.1 uncultured Clostridium sp.
ATCGCTTTAATAGCTGGGGAGAAATCCAATGAAGCAAAATACTTTATTCGACAGTCCACAAATGCTACAATATGTACAATAATAGTAAGTACTATTGTGGGAGTAGTATCCGCCATTTTAGGGAATGGAATTTTTTCCACGCTCCTAACGATTTTATCGAATATATATGGCGTGATTATTTTTATCGAGATTTTAATTTCGGCAATTAATCTCGATAAAAGAAAAATTTGGGGAATTTATTGCTTTATCAAGTAAATTTTCCAGATAATTTAAACAAAAAAATCCATATAAGTTTTTATACTTTATATGGATTTTTTTGTTATTTATCTTTTATATACTTTAAATATTATAAACTTCTATATATAACATATGTTTTTTATGATATAAGAGCATATAATATTCCGCTAAGAAGCAAAAATAAGGCAATTAATAATATCAACATTTCATCAATTTTTACTTTTTTATTTATTATGAATTTTTTTGGATTCTTTTCATTTATTAATATAGTATATTTTTCACCAACTACAAAATTTTTAGTGAATTTTTTAGGGAACGATTGTTGAGCCTGATTTTCATATTCATTGCCCTTAAAATTGTATTTAAAAACAGGTATATATTTACTAGAAAACATACCATGGTGATTATAAATATTAAATTTTAGGTATGTTGCATTTATTTTTTTAGTACACTTTAATTTTGAATATTGAAGCCACATGAAAAACGAAATTAAAATTGTTCCCACAATTATTGCTATCATCATAATATTTTTATTCTCCCAATTTATTATTTTTTGTAATGATATAAAAAGAGCTAAACATATATAATGCTTAACCCTTTAACTATCATCTAAGCTGTAATTCAATAATATCAATGCTATTATATTAGCTTGTAACCCTCGATATTACTTATTTTTACCACAGCAGTTTTTGTATTTCTTCCCACTTCCACAAGTTCTAACACCTCGAATATTATTAGTATTTATCATATTTATAATATTATCTGTATTCGTTGGTGTTACTAGACAATGCACATTTGGTATATATCATATTATTAGTACTTATAGTATTTATAATATTTCTCTACGGATGTCAAATCGCTGTCATTGACATCTTACTAAAATACTAATTTATAGTCTTTTGATTAAACAATTTATATATTTAATTTTTATTTACCATGGTCATTATAATAATAAAAAAGAAGAAAAGTCAATATTTTAAGTTGACTTTTCTAAATTTATTTTACATTTAATATTTGTAATTAGAAATTCTATCAATTACCTCTGAGTGTATTATTTTTTCAAAAATATCATTTGCTTCTTTTCTGGATTCAGTTGAACTTGATATATAATAGTTTTCTGTTGTTTCAATATTTTTATGTCCTAAAATATCAGCAACATCTCTTATTTCTACCCCGTTTTTCAATATTCTTGTCGCATAACTTCCTCGTAAATCATAAAATCTACAATTCTTTATACCTAATTCATTATAAGAGTATATGCCAGTTACTCCAATTGGGACATTTTCAGTATATACTATGTAATAATCCATTTCTTTTCTGTATTAATCTTTATTTATTTGCTCAATAAAATTTTGTCTTGCATCTTCTTCTGGGAAAATTTTATTTTGAATTTCACATGCTAACTCTAAATTGGCAAACACAATTTTGACAAATCTAATTTTGTCTTCATTATAAAAATTATCTTTCATGAATTCTTCCAACTTTCAAATAATATTAACTATTAATTTTTTATATTTTTATGAATATTATGAATTTAAAGCTCAATTTCAAATTCACTTAACATTTGTTTTATATCTTCTACATCATTAGGGATTACTACTCTTCCTAAAATTTTCATTTCATTTGCAGTTTTATAACTTTTTCCAGTATCATCGTCATCTATAAACAAACACTCTTCTGCTTTTAAATTATATCTTTGTAATAAAATATTAAACACTTTTTCATCAGGTTTTTTTATATGTTCTTGTGCAGAAATAACAATACCTTCACATAAAGTAAAAAACTCATTACTTTTAAAATAATTAAATGTTAGATTAGCCATATTAGATAATACATATAATTTATACCCTTTTGAATGTAATTTTTTAGCCAAATCAACTACTTCTTTATTAATAGTTTGCACCTTGTACCAATTTTGCAAAAAATTATTTGTTAATTCTTCATATTTATAATTATTTCTTTTATTAATTCTATCTCCTGCTTCACTATTTGTGATATTTCCTAAATCCATCAATTGCCATTCTGGCGAATTAAATATTTCTTTAATTATATAATCAGTTTCTTCTTCATCTGTAGTAAAGCTATTTATTATATTTTTTTGATTATAATTTATTATTACATTTCCTAAATCAAATATTATGTTTTTTATCATAATAATCCCCCTCTCTAATTTGTTCTTTAACAAACCTCCATATTCTAACCTGTTTTTATAATTCACTTATAAATTTAAAACATTATTTATTGCAACATTCCATACTTCTAATGATTCTTCATTTATACGATGTTCTTCTCTAATTCTATTATATTCTCTAATACACATTTGAGGATAATCCATTCCTGTTTTCAATTCCCATTCTAATAATTTCCCCCATTTTATATCATCGTTGTAAATAGGTGTATCTTTTATGGCTTCAAGAATACTTGTTATATCATATTTAACAATAACTTCATCTATTTTATCAAATCTATCTGTTATTTCCAAAATTGAAAATTGTGCACCAACAACTTCATCAGTAGTAATTCCTACTGACCCAGGATTTATATATTTTATAGATTCTCTTATAAAATTATACTGTTTATGTGTATGACCAAAAATTTTATATTTACACTTATCTATATTTTTATATGTACATTTATGTGATATGTAGATTTTATTCTTATCATCTAATATTATTTCTAGCTCTTCTGGTAAAGATTTTATCCATTCTATATCTGCATTTGTTAAAGATTTGTAAGTATATTCTAAATTTTTTCTCTGACGAATATTTATTTCTTTACCATTTATAAAATCAATAATATATTTTTCTCTATTGCCACTTATTATATAACTTTTATATTTTTGAGAATAGGATTGTATTAATTCTATAACTTTATGACTTTCTGGAAAATCTGTAACATAGTCACCACACCAAATTATAGCATCCAACTCCATATTTTCTATTACATTCATACATTCTTTTAAAGCTCTAGCGTTTCCATGTATATCACTTAAAATTATAAATTTCATTAAATTCCTCCTAATAATTTTAAGTATGCAAATAAAAAGAGTTAAATCATATATATAATGTTTAACTCTTTAACTATAATCATATTTGACATCAGAGCTATAATCCAATAATATCAATATTTTCCAGCCTTTGACATCTTAAATTTAATTTTTCGATGTCAAATGGATGTCAAAACGCCTTTTTTACACTATTTTTGTTTTATTTAAAACTCCACAGTCCTTGATATTACTGATTTTTACCACAGCAGTTTTTGTATTTCTTACCACTTCCACATGGCGATTTAATAAGCATATTATCAATACTATGCATATCTATTTATACTAATAATATCAAGCATTTTCTCCATTTGTATTTATTGTATTATTAGTATTATTTATATTATGCTTTCTAGTTTTTTGCAAACAAAATGCAAACAATGTTTACATTCGTTATTATGTTTTTAGTATATACTAACTAAAAAAAATATGCAACATTTAAAAAACAATTTTATTTTTTTATTATTATTTTTCTTTCATCAATATCTAAACAAATGCATATCGCTATTGCATTCCATACATAAGGTCTTGATTTTCCATTAATCCAATTTCTCACTGCATTTTCACTAACATCTATACTAGCTGAAAGTTCTTTAATATTAATTTTATTCTTATTAATATATTCTTTTAAGTATTGATAATTGAAATCATCCGTTCTTTTAAATGTCATACAACCTAATGACCATCTATTACCCTCTTCATTAAAATAATTGCTAACTCTTTTTGCAACTTTTCTTTCTAAAGCTTTTTTATTAATTTTGGGGTTATTTGAATTATCATTTATCTTCTTTATCTTTTTTGTATTTTCCAATATATCAACTTTATATAAGGTAAAAATAAGTCCCTTTTTTAGATTTCTATTCCATTTTGTTTGTAATATATAAATCTCTCTACCATTAGCTTCGTAATATAATTGATATTTTATTTTATCTATATCTGGAATAAATGCTTTTATTTCTAAAATTTTATTTTTAGTTGATAAATCACATTTTGCTAAAACATTATCTTTTTTATTAATAACTAATTCTTGAGACATAATTAGCTCATTATCAAATACATCAGCTTTAATATATTTAATAAGAGGTTTTATTTTTTCTTTAATAATATTAGTTACTTTATTAACTTCATTTACTCTTTTTTCATCTTCTTTGTTTAATGCTGTTATCGTTCCATCTCTGTTAAGTAATATTGGTATCTGATGAATCATTGATGGTAGTTTCCCTAATTTTTTCAATTTTTTCTTATTTTCTAATTGAAACAAAAAAGTCTCACTATTCATATCTTTTACATTTAATAGTGTATTTATTAAATGTTCAATAGATATTCCACTTATATTGGTTTCAAATTTTTTAATTTCCGAAGAATCAATTCGTATCTTTTTGATTTCTTTTATCTCTGCATCTATTTTGGGAAAATCTTTGATGCAATATTTAAAATTTGTATATGTTGTCAAATAACTTACTGGAATAATATAATCATCATTAAACTCAAAAACATCATTATTTATAATTATAAGCTTATTTCCATTCATCTTTTGGAAAAGATTCCATTCCAAAATGCAATCATTTAATCCTGTATGTATTTCCTGTATATTGTTAATTCCATAAATTTTACATAAGTTATCTTTAGTTATATTACCTTCTGAAAATCTACTAGAAATAATATCATGTTTGAAATTATAAAATCTAAGTTTATCAAAACCTTTAATCTTCTTTCTTTTTAGATAATTCTTAATAAACTTTTCATCAATACTTCCATATATTAATATTATTCTTTTTTCTAATTCAAAATCATTTATAACTTTATCAAATTCTTTTTGTGTTAATGGACTTTTATCTTTTAACATTTCTTTTGTAATTCCATTTATATAAGTCGTTTCAACTTCATTTGATAATTCTAATGGTAAAAATCTGTCATATATTTTATTATCATCAGGTTTAAATATTGAAATAGATAAAAGATCATCTCTAATAGATGACAAGCCATTAGTTTCTACATCTAATACAACATAATCATTAGCATTTACATTACTTGACATATTATAGCTACTCCCTTTTTATTTATCTTGCATTATTATATCATAAATTGACTTTTTATACCAATAAAAAAATTAGAGAGCCAGTAAATATACTAGCCCTCTACATTTTAGTATGCAATTTCATATTTTATAATATCATTTATTAAGTCTGAAGTCATAACTTTATCAAAAGCAGTTGTAACATCTTTCTTATCTTCTTCTGTACTTGATATATAAAAGTTTTCAGTAGTTTCAACATACTTGTGTCCAAGAATATCTGCAACATCTCTAATTTCAACTCCGTTCCTTAAATTAGTTGTTGCATAACTTCCTCTTAAATCATAAAACCTGCAATCCTCAATACCTAATTCCTTATGAATTATCTTAAATGGATAGTTTAATATATTTCTTCCTACATATTTTCCATTAGGTCTTGTAAATACTAAATTTGCAGTATTCATATGAAGAATATTCCCTGTATTCTCAATAATTCTTTTTTCAATTAACTTTCCATTTTTTCCAATTATATCTTCAAAATAATAAGTTATATAATTAGCTCCATATAGTATCTTTAGATATTGTTGTTTCTTCTTAAAATTCATTAAGGCTTGATATAAAGTTGGACTCATATATATTTGTCTTGTTCCATTTTTAGTTTTAGTTGTTCCCATATACCATCTACCTTTTCCATCATCAGGCTTATCATATACAGTATGCTTAACATTTATAATTCTGTTTTCAAAATCAATGTCATCCCATGTTAAGCTACAAACTTCTCCTGTTCTCATTCCTGTATAACATGCTGTAATAAAAGCACAAGTAAATACATCATCATCTTTAAATCGTTCTAAAATTTTGTTTATTTCATCTTGATTATAAAGATGTTTTTCAAACTCTACTTCATCTTCTATTTTAGGCAGTCTTAATGTTACTGCTGGATTATATCTTATAAATCCAAATACATCTGTTGCTAACCTAAAACTTGTTTTTAATACCTTCAAAATATTATTAAAATATGATTTCTTATAATTGTATTTATTGCAAAGCTCTACTATAAAAGAATTTAACTTAACACTTGATAAAGCACTTAATCTATACTTTCCAAGTTCTGCTTTCAAATATTTATCCATTATAGTTTTATAAGTTCGTCTTGTATTGTATTTTAGAGTGGTTTCACAATAATTTTCATACCAATAATCTAGATAATCACTAAAAGAAATTGTCGATTCCTTAAAGTTTAATCCTGTATTTAAATATTCTGCATAAGCTAGATTTCCAGCTTTTATTGCTTCTTCTTTTGTTTCAAACCCAGATTTATTTACAAATTTTCTTTTTCCATCTACTTTAGCCACTTCAAATTTATATTGATAATATTTACCTCGTCTTTGAATAGTGACATTTCCCATTGGCTTTATCTTTCTCCATCTTCATATTCAGATAATCTTTTAACATTATCTATATCAGATAGATCGTTCCCCTCATTTTGTTTTAGGAAGTCTTCTAAAGCAGATTTTGGCACTCGTATGCTTTTTAACTTAAAAGCCTTTAATTTTCCTTTTCGTATTAATTCATAAACATAATTTGGGCTTGAGTGTAATATTTTAGCTATTTCTTGAGCTGTATATACTAATTTTTCTTCTTTTACTAGTTGTGTCATATAATTAACCTCCTATCTTTCTCTATATTTTTTATTTCGCTCTTCCTTTTGGATTTTTTCAATAATATCCTCTGGAACTTTTTTTATAAGCTTTTCATACTTTTGAACTTGATTTTGCATTAGTCTAATTCTTTCATTTACTTCTATATCTTTGTTTTGAATTTTCTCTTTTAAATCAGAATTTTCTTCAGCAAGTTCTTTATTGTCCTCTTTTTGAATATAAACTCTTTCTTCAAGTTCATTTATATAATCGTTATATGAATTTACTTTTGCTGAAAATTTTTCTGTTTTTGGAACAAATTCTGAAAGTAAAGTTATAGCTTCTTCCTTATTCTTTTTCATTCCTATCATATTTATATTATTAATAGTTTTTAATAGCTGATTGTATAAGTTATCTAAATTATCAGCTAACTTAAACAGCCAAGTTGGAATATGCTTTCTTTTTGTTTCTTGAGCTGATTTTCCTCTTTCAAGTTCATTCCATCTTTCGTGCATATAATTATAGTATCTTGTTTGCCATTCTGAAAGGCTTTTTTGATTACCAAGAATACTTTTAGCTGATAGCTTTCCATCTTTATTTATAGGACAAAATACTAAATGCATATGAGGTGTTGCCTCGTCCATGTGTACTACAGCTGATATTATTCTATCTTCGCCAATTTCTTCTTTCATAAACTTAACTGCTCTTTCAAAATATTCTCTTTGTTCTCCTTTGCTTAATTTATTCATAAATTCAGGAGAAGCTGTTATAAGCGTTTCTACTAACTTGACACTATCTTTTCTTGTTTTACAACCATATTCTTTTATTAAATCTTTCATTTTTCTCGAATATGTGTATTGTGGTGCCTGTATGATATGATAATTTTCTTTGGATTTATTCATATCTATATCTGGATTACTTTTATATGCCTCTTTTTTTCTTTCATTGTGTCTTTCACATCCAGCAATGGCACCACCTTTGTCTTTCTTAAATCGCAATATTGTGTATGCCATTCTATTTCTCCTTCCTTAGCTTATTCTTCGTAGCCCACATTTTGATGACGATGGTGACGCTAATTTTATATAGGACTGCTCCATCAAAATGTGAGAACACTCATATGCTTTCTCACCTGTTAAATATTATCTTGCCAAAGGCAAATAATATTTAACATTCTCCTTTTGAAAAATTTGAAGTATCATCATAAGAAAGAACTTCCATTTTTTCAAAATCGCATTTATGAGTGTAACACACTACACTTTTTACAAAAGTTGTGTGCCAGATGTTCCCTCTGGACTTCATTCCAATGACGATTCATGTGGTATAGTTTTACCGTCATCATCGTCATTGCCGTCAATATATTTTTTCAAATTTACTAAACGAGATGTGCTTGTCCTTGATGTCTTAAAACAAATTTTATTATCAAATAAAATTGTTTTACTATACTCGTTTAATAACTTTGTAAGATATTGCGGTGTTATATCTTTTTCATCCAAAGAAGTAAGAAGTTCTGTTGCTGTGCCTTGCCACTTTCCTTTTTCGTTAACAAAAGATATAACATTATAGATAATCTCTGGAGCATTTTTCATTTCAATATCCTTTTGAAATGATCTTTCTAGTAAGTTCCATCTGCATTCTTCAAATCTCAATGTGAAAGTTTGATATTCAACATCTCTACCTGTAACAAATAATGTTGCTACTGAATCATCTCTAGATTTCTTTTCTAGTATAAATGTTGTATCACTACTTCCCATTATTCCTGTTGTTCCAGAAATTCTATTAAATACATCACTATCATCTTGTTTTCTTAGATGGTGTACTAATATTACAGCTATCTTATTCTTGTCTGCGAATTGTTTTAATAAAGATATATCTGTATAATCATTAGAATAATTTATATCGTTATTTTGCTTTCTTACCTTCTGAAGAGTATCAATAACTATTAATTTTGTATTAGGATATTTTTGTAATGTCTGTTCCAATTGAGATATTAGACCATTAGCAATTTTGTTTGACTCTATTGATATATGGAAATTAGAGCCTATATCATCAGTTAGCTTAAACAATCTCTTTTGAAGTCTTTGATAAGTGTCTTCTAAAGCAAGATATAAAACATCACATTTATTTGTTTTTAAGTTCCATATTTCTTCGCCCTTTGAAACTTTTATACAAATATCTAACATTAACCAGCTTTTTCCTACTTTAGGAGCTCCACAAAATATATGAAGTCCTATTGGTAAAATATCTTCTATTATAAATTCTGCTTCATCTAAAGATGTATATAATAGATTATCTGCATTTACTATTTTTAAGTCTTCCAAGTGTTCCTCCTTTCTAGCAAGTATGCATTTGTAAGCACAAAAAAGGCTTCGTTATCATAAACGAAACCTTTTATTTATATCACTATTATTTGGCTATATTTATTATTTTCCCTTTTGGAGCCATAATTGATATGATGTTTCGCTTACTCTTACTGAAAAACTTCTTTGCTAACTTGCATTAAAATTTTTCTAAAAGAGATATCAGATTTCTTACTTATCCACAGGGTACAATTTACTTGCTAAAAGCAAATCTTTAATAAGCCTAATAGTTTTTACACTTTTAGACATATAAAATATTGTACCTGTAAATTAAATAAGATATCTGTTAGCGCTTACGACATCAATATTACTTCTTTACATTGGTTAGAGATAATTACATATCTTATGATAAAACCAACACTGAGCCTGTGAGACTATGGGCTCCTTGAAACGAACTGGCTTCCGATCAGTAGGGAAAGTATTATCTTGCGATGTACTTTTTTGCGTTCAACCACCTCAAATATAATGTAATTCTGCGGCTCAACCTACAACAGGGAAATATCTACTATTTAATTTTTCAGTTGTATCCTTTATCGAATACACCTACTTTATATCATCATTTTTTTATTCTGTCAACTAATTGTGATGATTTTGTCAAAAAATAAAAGTAGAGATTTTTGTTTTCTCTACTTTATTATGTTTTTAACTTGTATACAATACCAAAATCTTGTTAACATCTCAATAAATTTATCTTTATACCCATATAATTAATAGCAGTAAAATAATACCCATTCCAATAAAACCATATCCCATAATTCTGCTCATTCTTCTAAATGATTTTTCAGTTTTAGGAGTCGGATGAAAAAGTTTCTTTCCCGTTTCATAACTCATTTTAGGCATATAGTTTCCAATAATAGTGAATAATATTCCTAATATCAAACATACACTTTTTCCAACATAAACATCACTACCTAATGGAACTTCTATCATAATAATATATACTAATACTGTAACAATTGGAATAAACCATTCCATTATTTTTACAATTTTAGGTTTTTCGCTATTTTTCAATTTATCCACTTTTGATGTAAATATTAGACATATTGCTTGAATAATAGCCATAATAATTGGTATTCCAAATAATGCAAAATTCTTTGGTGCATAATTATCTGGTACATCATTTACCGTAAAATGAATTGGCATTTGTTCTGGTAATCTATTATAAAAAGCAATACCTAATACCATTGGTAATAAACATATAATTACACTTAAAATTAATGTTTTTTTATTTTTCTTTTCCATTCTTATTTCCTCCCAACTTATAAATCCAAACTAAAACATCTTCAAATACAGAACTATTCAACTCATAAAATATAAAGTTCTTTTGCTTTGTTTCAGTTATTAAATTTGCTTTTTTTAAATTTGATAAATGATATGATACGGTTGCTCCTGTTAAATTAAAACTATTTGATATTTCTCCTGCTGTTTTTCGACCATCTTTTAATAGTTCTAATATCTCTCTCCTTACAGGATCACTAATCGCTTTTAATGTTTCAGACATTCCCAAATTAATCACCTCACTTATAGTATTTCGATATATATCTAAATAGATTATAATATTTTTCAATTCGAATGTCAATATCTATTTAGATTTTTTTCTAAATAGATAAATAAAATATAGATTAGTTATATTTCAAACTAATCTAAATGATAACTTACTATTTTTATTGTCAGCTATTTTTTATTCCTACATATATTAATAAAGCAAAGTTCACTTTTAAGTTATTATTTATTTATTTCATATCTTGTACTTGGCCCGTTTCCGATTTTAATCAAAACACCATTTTCAACTAATTTATTTAATATTGTTGAGGTAGTTGTCTTTTCTTTATTAATTAGTGCTTGAGCATTAATTCTTGTTATAGAACCATTTTTTTCAATATATTTTATAATTATATCCATATAACCTTTACTATTATTTTGTATAGCAACATTATTCAATGATATTTTAGGTAATTTTACAACAAATGATGACGGTAATACATCTATCTCGAAATTTAATCCAATTTTATTATAATATGATTTTACTCTTCTTAAGCCACTTCCTATTGCTTCTACCCTCTTTATTCTCATAAAAATAGATTGTAAGTAAGGATTTCTTGAAGTTGATAGACCCGCTAGTATATCATCAAGTGTTATGTTTCCATATAAAGATCCAAAACTAATAACTTCTATTCCACTATTTTTATATAAATTAAGTATATTAGATGTTAACGTTCCATAATCTCTGTGTATAAGAGAATTTAGCACAATTTCTCTTAAAATAAATTCTGGATATTCTTCAATATCTTCTCTAACACTCGTATTAATTAATCCATATGTTGCTGTATTATTTTTTAAATAATCAATTATAGTATCATAAATTTCCAAGATTGATCCTTTAAATTCTTTTCTATCTAAAAAATTATTTTTTTCATTTGATTGATACACAGCCAACTTGAATGTAAATGGATTTTGGTCAGAAAATAATAATCCTAAGTTTGTATATTTTTGATTTGCAGTAAAATGCAAATTTTCTTTTATATTATTTTCATTTATATTAATATTATTTTCTTCTAAGGCTTTACTAATATAATCAAAAGTTAATTCTTGATTGCTTGAAATTGATGTTTCAAATGATAAGCTACTATTTTTTATTATCAATTGTTTTACTGTTTCTTCTGTTGCAGGAATCGAGCAAGAGCCAGTTCTTAAGTATGTTCCTTTTACAATTCCTTTCTCTTTTAGATAATAAATATCAATTCCTTTTGAAACTTTTATAATAATATATTCTTTATCTTCAATTTTTCCTGTATTTATTGAAACAAAAATTCTAGCATCTGGATATATATTTGTTCGTATTCCATTAGAAATCTTTTCTTCAATGTCTTTGCAATTATCCACTCCTATTAAATTCCCATTATCATCATATCCAATATATATAGTTCCAGAATTTGTGTTCAAAAAAGCTATGATTTCTTTATATATTTTTTCTGTATAATTTTCTTTAAATTCTATTGATTCATTTTCATTCATGCTACTTACCTCCATTTTCAATCGTTCAATCGTTCAATCGTTCGAAATATCGTTCAATCGTTCAATCATAGTATAACACCTTTATTATAAATTATACAAGATATATTTTAAAATTTTGCACTTTTCAATGCTCCAAGATGGTCGTATTGTTTTGATTTTGCGCAATGTTCTGTATTCCTTTTTTTACTCTTTTCCATATCTACTTCTACCTCTCTTCTATTGTTTATTGATATGTTAAAGTGAATCCAATTATAATTTACTATTTTATTATTTTATGTTTTTTTAAATTAGCTTTTGCAATGATTTTATTTTAAAAATTATTATTATTATTCTCTTATGTTTAAATTTTAGTTTTATTAAAGTTATATTTATCATTTAATATTTATTTTTTTAATTATTAAATTTTTGATTATTAAAAAATATTTGTAACTTTTAAAATTTTTTCTTTTATTCCCCTACCTTCTTAAAAATTAGTAATTTTACTTAAATTATAAATAAACTATATGCCTAAATTATAAAAAACGCTTAAAAACGATTCTCGTAGGTTCTTATTGGACACATTAAGCATACTATCATTGTTGATATTGCTAATGTTACAAAAATTGGCTTATCTTTTCTTGGATCTACAAGTCTAAATGCTAATTTTTGTGATAGTTTTCCTATAAAGAAAATTTCCAATATAAATGCAATTGCTCCCATTATTGGTAACTCTCCTAATGCTGCTACAAATACTTGATTTGTTAACCCTCCTGTGTTTACTGCTACATTATAGCAAATCATTGTATATACCATACATATTACCATAATAATAGTATATACAAAATCTTGAAATTTTGTTTTTGGCATAATTTAAAACCTCTTTCTAAAATAATTTTAAGCATCAAAAAACAACACATATAATTTGTGTTGTTCGTTATCATTATTTTAAATAATGTGCGTTTCCAATTATAACCTAATACTTGTTTCTGTTTCATAACCATACTTATTTAATAGTTCCATTAATTCTCTTTTTAATGTTTTATCATCTTCTATTACAAATATTTTCATTAAATTACCTCTTTCTTTGTATATATGAAAAAATACTATATAGCTTTCAAGTTATTCTTTTGCTGTGCTTGATTACTTGGTAGATTATATCCATTTTAAGACAGATGGAGAAAATTTCCTTTCTATGCCTGACAAAAGCATTTACTCATAAATATTTTAAAGGTAGTTATGCGATAGTTTTCACTATCACACACCTACCCTAGTTAGCAAACTATGTCATCTACTTTGTATCAATTAACAATTCTTTTGGATTCTTTCTTAAACTACTTATAGATGATATCACTAAAGATATTATAAGTACAAAAGACATAAATAAAATTACGTATATCATTGATTTTGGTAATATATTAATATCTAAACTTGTTAAAGTTTTATTAAAGCCGTCTACTTCTGCTCCTCCACCAAGTCCACTAGATGCTGATTGCTTTGCTATTTGTTTAGCTATGTTTCCAGTGACTTTATTTAATATATTATTTCCTATTATATTCCCTGTATAAACTGCTAAGAAATATGACCCTATATATGCAGGAATTGATATAAACAATAACTCAATAACAAATTGTCCAAAAATTTTCAATTTTGATATTCCTAATGATAGAAAAATTGCTATTTCTTTTTTTCTAGCATTCATCCATAAAAGTAATAATAATGAAACTGTAATACCTGCAAATATTAATGAAGCAGCAAATAATTTGTTTGCTATTGAATATATACCAGATATTGATTGTTGTAGTGCTGGATAATTTGTTGAACTTTTAATTAAATTGTATTGTTTCCAATTTATATCAAGTTTTTTAATATTTTTAATGACTTGATCCAAATTTTTATCACCTTTTACAAAAAATGTTGCATCTTGATATACTGCAGTATCTTCTGTGTTTCCATAAACTTTTGCAGCTGTATCTAAATCTGTTATTAATGTATTTTCGTAAAGTTCTTGTGCAGAAGTTACACTACTTTTATTGTGTCCATCGAAAATTCCTTTTATTTCTACTTCTAGTGTTTCATTTGCTCCTTTTTCATTATCTGCATCAAATAAATTGGACTTAATTTTTATTTTATCTCCAATTTTCAAATTGTTTTTTTCTGCTAAGTCTTTATGTATTAAAATCTTACTTTTGTCATTTTCTTCTAAATGTTCTCCTTCTATTAATTTGTAAGCTCCTGACACAAATTTATTTTCTTTTGATGAATCATTAACTCCTGTTAGCATAACTGTTCTTTTAAAATTTTCTGCTCTTTCTGGTGATTGATTTGCAATTGTTTTTTTAGTTTCTATAATATCATTATCTACCAAATCAGCTACACTATTTATTCTCTTTACAAAAGAGGAAATATCTTCAGATTCAGCTATTTTTTTTATGTCTTTTCCTTTTATATTTCCTCCACCTCTAGGTGTTCCAAGATTAACTCTTCTATTTATTTCCATAGAAAAACTATTTGTTATATTTTTAAAAGTTTCTTCTGAAGCTCTATTAGTAGCATCTTTAATTGCCAAGCTAATCAGACTAAGTGTTGACATAGCCATAATAACTAATAATATTATTATTGATTTTAAACTTTTTCTTGTTACATATGCAAAAGCATTCTTTATCATCAATATACCTCCTAATTAATTTTACTTATCTTTCTTAATTTTTTGTCACTTAATTCTAAAATAATATCAGCAGAATTTGCAACTTCCTTACTATGTGTTACAACTATTACACATTTATTTCTCTCTTTAGCCAATTTTTTTAATATTTCTATTATTTCTCCTGCAGTGTCACTATCAAGATTTCCTGTAGGTTCGTCAGCTAGAATTATTGGTGCTTCTGATGCTAATGCTCTTGCTATGGCTACTCTTTGCTGTTGACCACCAGATAGTTTCATTACATTTCTATTTATCTGACTTTCATCAAGTCCCAATTTTAACAAAATATCTTCTGATGCCTTTTTATTTACTAATCTAACATTTTCTATTGGTGTTAAATAATCAATTAAATTATAATTTTGAAAAACTAATGTTATATTGTTTTTTCTATGATTACTATACCCTTTGTTCTCTATATCCTCATTTTTGAATAGAATTTGACCTTTTTGTGGTTTGTCTAGTCCTGCTAATAATGAAAGTAATGTTGACTTCCCTGCTCCTGATTTTCCTATTATTGCATAAAATTGTCCAAGTTCAAACTTTTGATTTACTGATGACAAAATCTTCTCTTTTGAATTTGAATAATTATATGTTACATTTTTTATTTCTAATATATCCATTGCAATCTCCTAACTTATCTTTGATAATATTTCTTTTGGTTTTTTTACTAATATCATTGCACTTGCAATAATAACTGATAAAACAATAATTCCTATTAATATTCCATAACTTTGTAAAAATATTGTAATATTTGATATTAAATTGTCATTTTTTAGTAGATTATTAATAATTATTGTCGAATTATCAGAATTGATAAATCCACCTATTATTTGATTTAATATCACATTTCCTAAAAATAAAGATAATACTATAGATGGTAGTGATATAAATATCAACTCAAATATAAATTGAGTTATAATTTTTGCTTTACTTATTCCTATTGATAATAGTATTCCTATTTCATAAATTCTTTCCCTTAGCCATAAAATTAATATTAATGATAAAACTATTATTCCTCCTGCCATAATTGAATATGTCATAACCTTTATTATATGTTTTATCCCTTCTACGGATTCTAAAGTTTCTTCATATACATCATCATCTTTTTCAATATTGAATTTTGACCAATCAATTTTTATTCCTTTAATTTTATTTAACACTATATCTGTATCTTCTGAACTGTCTGAAAATATTTCAAGTTTGTTTACAACTTTATTGTTTTCTGCTTTGTTTAATGCTGTTTGGCTTGATTCATAATCGATAAATACCATATTTTCACTAAAGTCTGATGTCATTCCTGTGTATTTTTCTTGTTTTTTTCCAGAAAAAATCCCAATAATCTCAAATTCATATTCTGTTTTTATTTCATTGTTGTTTAAATCAAATAGTTCAAGACGAATTTTATCATTTAATCCTAAATTATTTTTTTGTGCCAGTTCTTCATGTATAATAATTTTTTCTCTATCATCTTTTTCAATATGTCTACCTTTTGTAAGAGTAAAAATTCCACTATTAAATAAATTATTCTTTTCAGTATTATTTGTAGCTTCTACTGAAAGTATATTCTTGAATTCTTCTGGCAAATCATCTCTTTCGACCATTTGCATTCCTTCTACTGCGTTAATATTAGTAGGTTTTGCTAATCCGTCATATTGGTTAATTGTTTCTTTTATCTCTTTTATATTTTCTATTTCTTTAAATTGATTTGTTTCAAAGTTTTCATTGTTGTTTTGTGTTATTGATAAAGATGTATTTGATAATTTATATAAATTATTTTCTAAGTTGCTTGTTGATTTCATTATGTTTAAACATGAGTATAAGCATGAAAGAACTATTGTTAAAATAATAAATATAATAACTGTTCTACTCCTCTTTCTCAAGATATATGCTATAGCATTTTTTAACATTTTTATCAATCTCCTTTATATATATTTAATAGATTCCATTCTTTTTACTACTTTCCATCTATTATGTATGAATTATATGCTATTCCATTTGGCACATTATATTGATTCTCAAATAATTCAATATCTTTATAATCTGCTCCGATATATATTATATCATCAGAAATGATAATATCTTTCATTTTTATCACAAATATTTCTATGTAACAAATCTCACACAAAAAGCTTTATCTATATTTATTCAACTTCTTTTGACCAAAGTCCATGTTTATTACAAAAAGAATAAATTTTACTTCCTTTAACATATGGAAATATTACACAGGCTTCTTCATCTGGCAATAAAAATTTCTTTATAATTTTATTATTTGCTAACATTGCAATCCATTCTATAAAATGGTCTTCTTCCATAACATGGTTAACTTTTACAATTATATGATTATCTATTACTTCATAGTTTGGTACATGTTTTTCAAAAGATGCGTCTACACTATTTGGAGCTAATTCTATCATTTCTTCACCGCAACATTTAATACTACAATTATCACTAGTACAATCTTTTATGACTTCAACTAATGCTTGACATTTAGAACATCTTTTTATTACTAATTCTTTTTTCATAAATTCCCTCCATATTAATTATATTTCTCATAAGAATAGTTTTTCTATATTTTAATAATTTTCAGCTTTAATTTCGAAATATGCTTTTGGATGGCTACATACAGGGCAAACCTCTGGAGCTTTTGTTCCAACAACAATATGTCCACAATTTCTGCATTTCCATATTTTAACTTCTCCTGCTTCAAATACTTTTCCATCTTTTACATTTTCTAATAATTTTAAATATCTTTCTTCATGTTCTTTTTCAATTTTACCAACTTCTTCAAATAAGTATGCAATATGGTCAAAACCTTCTTCTTTAGCTATTTTAGCAAATTCAGCATACATATCTGTCCATTCATAATTTTCTCCATCAGCAGCAGCATTTAAGTTCTCAACTGTTGTTCCAATTTCTCCACCATTTAATAATTTAAACCACATTTTTGCATGTTCTTTTTCATTATCAGCTGTTTCTTGGAAAATTGCAGCTATTTGTTCATATCCTTCTTTTTTTGCTTTACTGGCAAAATATGTATATTTATTTCTTGCCTGAGATTCTCCGGCAAAAGCCGTCATTAAATTTTGCTCTGTTTTTGATCCTTTTAATTCCATAATTATTACCTCCTAATACTTTTTACCTATGCAAAATAGCATATTATTGAATTAAAGTCAATATTTTTTGATGTTAGAATAAAATTAAAAATACACCTTGTAATTTGTATTTAATCTTAATTTAATTTCTTATATATTTCTCTATTGAATTGTATTTATCTGGAGATATTCTATATATTCCATTATAAGGTTGTTCAATAAAGTATTTACCTTTTTTCTTATAAACAAACACTGTTGAAGTTTTGTTTTCTTTATACTTAAAATCTATTTTTATTTACTTTTCCCCTATTCTTTCTAAAATTGTTTTTTATCATAGTATAAAATTATATTATATTTTTATTGAAATTCTTTAAAATTAATTTTAACGCCATAAAATAGTAATAATTTCTATGTTTTATAGTTATAATTAAAAAAGAAGTACAGTTCAACTTTATCTTTGAACTGTACCGCCTTTAATTTTTGTTAGAAGCCTAAAAAATTAATGATATTATTACAAATACTAAACAGACTGTTACACCTGCAGCGGAGCCTCTAAAAAATCCTTCGAACAGCCATTTTTCATCGGTTTCTGTTTTTTTACTTCCAGAAAACTTTTTTATAGCATGCACATACATTGTAGTTGTTATGATGATTCCAATGATTGCTCCAACTAATTGTAAAATATCCCGCATATTATTTCCTCCTGACAGTTGTCTAAAAAATATTATTAACTAGTTACTTTTGCTTTATTATCTTATCATACTTTACAAGAGTTTTCAATCTCAGATTTAAAATAGTATATTGTTAAAAATATCACCTTGAATATCTATTATTTCACCTATGTCAATACTTATGCCATTATTCATTATGATTTTATTATAGTATTCATCAATTTTTCTTATGATACTATTTACTGTTTCGTACCTTCCCCCATCTTTTTTATTGTCTGGTACAAAATATGTTATTTCAATTTGTGGTTGCTGAGCTATTTTTTCTTTTATAATTTGTATTTTTGTGTCTAGTATTGATTTAGCTTCTTCATCTAGTTCTAATCTTTTGTCTGTGAGTCTTGCTGTTTCTTTGATTTGACCTTCATACCCTGTAAGCGCTGCAAATGGTGCGAATTGTGCAGAACGTTGTTCTAATGTCATTTTGGGATGTTTAGATTTTGGGCGAGAGAAGTTAATTATATCATCATATTTATTCATAAATATTCCTTTCTTTTAGCTTTTATGGCCTCCTATTTGTGAATTTCTTTCTATTGTTGTTGCACCTTCTTCAAAGTTCATACCTTTTAAAATTGCATTTTTGCCGTATTTCTTTTTTATGTCTAATATTGATCTTTGAAGTTCTCGTTCTTGTAGTTCTTTTTCGTGTGTCTTTTTCTTATCTGCATAGTTTGTAAATAAATCAATTTGAGTGTAATTATTTTCTTTTTCTGCTATTTCTTCAGATACTATTTTGTTGGCTGTTAAGTTTATTCGTCGGGTTAGTAAGCTTTTGTTAATTATTCTGTCAAATAATTCTACTGTAGCTTTTTCGATGATTTTAGTTGATGAAGTTTTATGGTCTAAATTTATTGTACCGTGTGCATGTTTAGGAATATTTCTGCCGTATCTATCTATTGTTATTTCGCCATTGTAATTGATTTTATTATTGTTTAGATTTTCTATATCATAGCCAACTGTTACTACTAATTGATCTGTTACTAATTTTTTATCAACTAAATCTAATGCTAGAAGTTCTGCCATTTCTTTTATGATTATTTTTGTTTTTTCATAATTGTATGGACAATGGAGAACTTGACCTGCACAAATGCTGTTGTTTGCTGGTTTGTAAGCTTTTATGCTTTCGATAGTGCATGGTTCGTAGCCCCAAGCATGATCTATTAGTAGTTCAGCGTTTATTCCGAATAATTTGAATAGTTTATCTTCGTTTTGAATAGAGCATAGAGCTATATCTCCCATTGTATATATTCCATTTTGCTCTAGCTTTTTAGCAATTCCTTTTCCAACTCTCCAAAAGTCTGTTAATGGTTTATGATTCCATAGTTTTTGCTTATAAATTTGTTCATCTAAGCAAGCTATTCTTACGCCGTACTGGTTTGGGTTCGCGTGTTTGGCCACAATATCCATAGCAACTTTGGCAAGGTATAGGTTCGTTCCAACGCCACATGTTGCAGTGATTCCAGTTTCTTTATATACATCTTGAATTACTTTTGCTGCTAAGCTACTTGCTTTCATTTTATAAGTTTTAATGTAATTTGTTACGTCTATGAACACTTCATCAATTGAGTATACATATATATCGTCTGGCGAAAAATATTTTAAATAAATGTTGTATATGCCTGTGCTATATTTCATGTATTTGCTCATTTGAGGTGGAGCTATTACAAAATCTAATTCTAAATTTTTATTTGATTTTAGTTCATCATTATTAAAAGATTTTCCACTGAATGTATGATTTTTTGCGTATATTTTTCTGTTTTGATTTATTTCTTTTACACGTTGTTGAACTTCAAATAATCTAGCTCTTCCAGGGATTCCATAAGATTTTAAAGATGGACTGACTGCTAAGCAAATTGTTTTTTCGGTTCGTGAACTATCTGCAACTACTAGATTTGTGGTTAATGGATCTAAATTTCTTTCTTGACATTCTACTGAAGCATAAAAACTTTTTAAATCTATTGCTATATAAATATGTTCCATTTTTATAACCTCTCATTTTTGTATATAAATATCGTAACATAAATTTAAAAGTTTGTAAACAAATGTTCTTATTAATTACAAAAAAAAGAGGACTAAAATGTCCTCTATAATTTAATTTCAAATTCGATAATAGATTCTTCGTTTTCTCTGATTATTAATTTTACTTTTTGTGATGCTTATTGATTTTTGAGATTTCTTTAAATTTGTCTTTCTTGTTTTTTAGATATTGTGCAGAATTGGTGTTGTATTCTGATTCTCTTTTTAAGCTTAAATATTTTTCGAATCTTTCTTCTGATAATTCACCATTTTCAATGGCTTCACGAATTTTGCATCCTGGTTCGTTGGTATGGGTACAATCAGAGAATTTGCACATTTTTGTTAGTTCTTCAATGTCTTTAAATGTCTCGCTTATGCCTGCTTCAGCGTTCCACATACCTAGCTCTCTCATACCTGGAGTATCTATAATCATTGCACCATTGGGTAACATTATTAGGTTTCGTGATGTTGTTGTGTGTTTTCCTCGCGAATCTTTTTCTCTAATTTCTGATGTTTTCATTATTTCTTTTCCGTATAGTGTGTTCATTAATGTTGATTTTCCTACACCAGATGATCCTAGAAAAACAATTGTATTTCCTTTTGAAAAATATTTTTGAATATTTTCTAAGCCTTCTTTAGTATTGCAACTTATTGCGTATACGTCTACTCCGAAAGCTATATTTTCAACTTGTTCCACATATTCTTGTGCATTTGGTACTAAATCGCTTTTGGTTAATATTATTACTGGAATTCCACCAGATTCCCATGTTAAGCTCAAATATCTTTCTATTCGGTGTAAGTTAAAATTATTGTTAAGTGATTGCATTATAAATACGTAGTCAAAATTTGCAGCAACTAGTTGTTCGTGTTGGATATGCATAGTGTGGTTCCTATCACTTGTAGATGCAGCTCTTGAAAATGAACTTTCTCTATTTAAAGTTTCGGAAATCATGCTGTCACCGGTTAGGATTCCACTCGATTATAACAAAATCACCTGTTGTGGGATAGATGCTATTGGGATTATCATAATAGCAACCTCTTTTTATTTGAGCATATCCTTGCCCTTTGTTGCAAACAATTTCGTATCTGTCTTTATGTGTCGCAATTATACGTGCAATTGTTTGATCTTCATATTTTTTTATTGAATTTTCTTTTAATCCATAATCTTTTATATTCATTTTATTTCCTCTTTTCTTAAAATATTGCATTTTAAGAAACTACGGAATCCAATATAATATTAAATTTTATCAAAAAATCCTCCTTTAAATATTATTTATTTTGTATATTCTGATTAATCTGTAGTTATTATATTATTATTAATTTTATAATACAAGTTTTATTATTCTAAAAGCTCTTTTACTACTCTGCATGGATTTCCTACAGCTACAACGTTAGCATGTGTAAAATTTTAATACGCTGTGGCTAAATAAATTAATCAAATTGTACTTGCCAGTTTTCTTTATTGCTTGCTTTTAAGCACATTTCGATTTGCTCTTTGTTAGATTTTTCTTCTGCTAAATTTTTAGGTAAGTCATTTAAAGAAAAATATTTGAATTCTGTTGTTTCAATGTTTGGCGTAAAATTACCACTAATTACATTGCATTGCACAAATATTTTACATACTCCATAAGCATATGTCGGTTTGTTGTGCTTGTTTCTATCTTGAACTGCAAGGATTCTAGTTGCTTCAACTTCTAAACCAGTTTCTTCTTTTACTTCTTTTATGGTATTACTTCCAACAGATTCAAGTACATCACACCAGCCACCAGGTAATGACCATGTGTCATTATTTTCGTGTACTAGTAGAATTTTATTTTCTTTAACTATAACTGCTCTTGTGTCTATTTTAGGAGTTTGATAACCTGTTTCATTGCAAAATAAATCCTTAGTTTTTTCTAGGTTTATGTTGCTTTTTTCAGCTATCATTTCTGCAGAGATTTCTCTTAATCTTTCATATCTTTCTATATCATAAACATTACTTGTGTATGTTAGTCCAGCTTGTGCTAGGCTTTGTATTTCTATAGCCCATTTTAGCCATTTTTCCATATGCCCTCTCCTCCTACCTTTTTATGCATATAAAATATCACAAAAAAGATAGATTCTCAATACTTCAGAAAATAAATTAGAAGGAATAGTAAATATAAAAAACTGTTAGCTAAATTTTTCTATTAATGTTTTGTATTGTTCTACGAGTTTATCATAACTTTCTTTTTCTATATATTCATTTACTTCGTGTGCTGTTACTGGACCAACGCCTAATATTATTTTTTTCTCACATTCCATAAAGCTTGCTTCTGTCATAAAATTAGCTGTTTTTCCGTTATTCTCAATATCAACATTGCTAATAAAAGGAGCAATAAATTCAATGACTTTGTAATTACAATCATATTTTTTACATAATTTTTTAATCTTATTTAATACTTTTTCTGAATGTGTAACTTCAACTAATCTGAAGTCTAATGTTGCATAACATTCTGCTGGAATAGAATTTTTGGCACTACCACCATTTATAATTCCTATATTCATTGTTGTATATGGAATTTCGTAATTTGTATTTATTTCACTTTTTATTTCTTCACTATAAAATCTTTCAAGTTCATTTAAAAATTTAATTGCATTTATGTTAGCACTTTTTCCTTTTTCGGGTGTACTAGAGTGAGTTTTAATTCCTTTGAAGAATAAATCACATTCTAATAATCCTTTACCACCTATAAGAATTTCATTGTATGTAGGTTCACCAAACACCATGAAATTAGGAAATTTCTCATTTTGCTTTACAATGTCTTTAATACCATTGAAATTTATTTCTTCATCATAAGTAAAATATAATTTAATACCATTTTTTATTTTGGTTAAATCCATATCAGATATAGCATCTAAAATTGCGGCTACTCCACCTTTCATATCACAAGCTCCAAGCCCGTATAGTCTATCATCTTTTTCTGTTAGAGTGAAAGGATTTGTATTCCATCCGTCAATATATTCTACAGTATCAGTATGTCCAAGGAAACCAAATGTCGGGTTCTTTCCATAGCTCATTATTAAATTCTTCCCTTTAAATTCAGTTTTAAATCCTTTAGAAATAAGAATGCTTTCAATATATTTTATTATTTTCTCATTGTCATTATCTTTTATTGTGTTGTAACTTACTAATTTTCTTAGTACTTCATATTTTTTCATATTCTTCCTCCCATTTTATATTTTTATAGAATATTTATTTTCATCTTTTTTTACTTCTCCTGTTATAACTGCTTTTAAGATTTTTTCATTTGAGTATGTTACTTTAGCTGTAATGATCATGCCATATGGTTGAATAATATCAATTGATTGACTGCTTTTCTTTTGAAAAGCTTCAAGTATTGCAACTGCTATTGTTCCAGAGCCACAAGCTGTTTCATAAAAAGTTGTGTTTATTGATTTAACCCAGACGATTGGATTTATTTTTAGCAAATCGTTTTCTCTTTCGCAAAATATAACCCCAACTGCTTTGCTTTCTTCAAGTTCATATTTTTTAATAAAATTCATTCCAATCTTTTTTAAATTTTTTCTATTTTCAAGATATTGTTCGGATACATTCTCTTGAATTACAATAGTTGTCATTCCGTTCATTTTTATAATAAAAATACCTGGTTCTTTTTGAGTTACAATGTTAGTTTCTGCTGGCAATGGTATTTCACACCAGGCTTTGCCGTTGACGTCAACGCCTGCATTAACAATATCATTGCAATTAACAATCATTTTTACATTGCCTACTTGTCCTTTTAAATATTCAAAAGCTGCGCTTCGTGTTGCATTCCCACAAAATTCTCCTCCTGCCATTTGTAGCTCAGTTTTTCCATTAATATTAAGAAATCCAACTTGTTCAACATTTGAATTTTTAGCCATAATTGCATCATTTATAATTTTCTTTTCATCTGACGTATAGTCTGTTCCATATACAAAAGCTGTATCATTTCCAGCAGGCTTATAAATAGAGTATTCTACATATTTTGATTTCATTTTTCTCCTCCTTTTAAAACGAAAAAAATATAGGCAAATAATATTGAATGATTTATATTATTTTACCTATATTTTTATTTTTTATATTTATTTATTAATATAGGCACATCAAAACGACTTGTGCCTATTTAAACTCTAGACACAAGCTCGGATATGATGATGCCATTTATTAATAAATTTTTGATTATTCATTTTATATACCTCACTTCTTTTTTATAGCGCTATATATTTAGTATATTGATTTTTTAAAATTTGTCAAGCATTATCTTTTTCTAATACATACTTATCAATTATGTTGATATAGATTATTAAATATGCTATTGATATTAAAAATCCACCTACAACATCGCTTGCATAGTGTACTCCAAGGTAGATTCTACTTATTCCAATTAAGAATATTAGGATACTTAGTATTGTGAGTGAAGTCCACTTTTTATTAAATCATATATGCTACGATTCCAATTACTCCTACCATTGCTAGTCCTAAACTTGGCATTATGATTCCAGGCAAGTCCTGGAATTTGCTCGGATTAATTTTTCTAAATAATACACCTATTATTAAGAAAACAATTGAATTTAGTAAAGCCATCCATTTTGGAACTCCTAATGCTCCACTTAATACTGCTATTGCAATACATATATCAGTAATCATTAATATGCAATATAAGAACATAAATGGAAACATTATAGCTTTATAAAAGCCTTCTAATGTGTTGTCTGCAATTTCAAAGTTTTCTTTACCGTTGTTTGTAATTCTTTTATAAATAACGGCTTGAATGCAAAGTAATGAGTGAACAAATAGTCCTCCTGTGCATCCTATAAATCCTGTTATTAAAATTATATTAGATAATATTAGATTGTGTTCTCTAATCATATCCCCTATTGCATAAAAGCCAAATCCTACTAATATCACACCAAACATGGCACATATTATAGAAAACTTGAATCTCCATTCAGCCATTTTGCTCCAGTTGCTGTCAATGTTTTTTGATGTTCCTAATTTTTCGTTACCTGGACCTTTTAAATCAAAAAGTATGTCGCCTGTGCAACATAATAATCCACCTACTAATGCCATAATACTAAAAATTAAATTCATAATCTCGCCTCTCTATATTTATTATATATTAATATAATCGTTTAGAATTGACAAAAAGTCAGTAGCTTTTTTACAATCTATTACATATAGCATTTGTGCTTTGTTAGAGCGCTTGTTATTCTTTTGGGGCAAAATACTTACTCATATCAATTCCTTCTAATTTTAATAATTGTATTTTCTTTTCTATTCCACCTGCATAACCTGTTAAACTTCCATTTGATCCAACTACTCTGTGACACGGAACAATTATTGAAATAGGATTATGTCCTACTGCTCCGCCTATTGCTTGTGCTGACATTTTTGATATGCCTTTCTGCTTTGCAATTTTTTTAGCTATGTCATTATATGTAATTACTTCGCCATAAGGAATGGTTTTTAAAATTTCCCATACATTTTTTCTGAATTCACTTCCAATAAGGTCTATGTCTAATTCGCTTATATTTGGCTTTTCTCCTTTGAAATATCTATCTAGCCAGTTTCTTGTTTTTACTAATATTTCAAGATTTTCTTTTTCTGCCATTTCTTCTTTAAAACTTGATAGATAATACTTTTGATTTTCTATCCATAATCCTATTAGTTTATTATCTTTTGCTGCAATTAGCAAATTACCAACGGGTGAATTATAAGTAGTTGTATAAATCATGGCAATACTCTCCTTATCCGATGTTTTAATATAAAACTTTAATTTTCAATCCAACTATTTTAGATTTACTTACGTTTTCTTCACCAAATATATTATTGAATGCATTAATGAATTCTTCTTTAGTGTAATTTAAATAATTGTTTAATCTATCTTTGTCATTCTATAAAGCTTCTAAAGTATCATAAATATATTTGTCTATGACTTTTGCAATCAAATATTTTTCTTCATTATCAGCTACTATAAATTTTATCTTATCCCCTATCTGAATGTTTCTTGATTTTTCGTTTAGTAATCTAAATTCAATTGTCTTTTTTCCAGATAGCATATCGTCATATACTTCTTCATATATTCTATATTCATATTTCATTAGATTTCTCCTATTTTATTGAAAGTTACTGTTTTTTCTTTTATAGATATTTTACCTATTTCATATCCATAGTTGTTTAATTCTTTTTTATATGTTAAGAAAGAATGATCTATTTCAAATCCTAAAATATTTTTTATTTCTTCATAAGTTAGATTATAATTTTCTTTTTTATTTTCTTTTATATAATTCCACAAAGGTTCGTATTTGCTCATATTACTTATCTCCTTGCTAAATCATTACATGTTTCAATTATTATTTCTTTTAAAATTTCTTTATTATCAATATCGTCGACTAAATACATTTGCTTTGCGCCTTCATAAGGTATTTGTTCTTGCATATTATACTTTTTATTACTATTTACTATCTTTATAAGCAATCTATTATCGTATATTCCGCCAAATAATATTCCGTTATAATATAGTAAATATTCTCCCATCATTGGTTTGCATGTAATATCATTTAATAAATTTAGTTGTTCTAAGACAAAATCTTTATATTCTTTTGTTGTAGCCATAAAATCATTTTCCTTTCATGTGGTAATTTACTAATTTATTATATATGTAGCAGTTAATTTTCTTTCATCATCATTTTTTTCAGCAAATATAGTTCTGTTATATTTAATATTATTTTTGCTTAAGTATAAATCTAAAAAGCATAAAAATATTCCAATATCAATTTGGTTATAATATTTAATCATATTTTTAGGTATGATCCCTCTTTTCCCTTTTTGGCTATACAAATAGACCTTAAGTTCATTTTTTGAAGAATCCACTACCCAGGGTTGTAGGTTACAAGAACTTGGAGCGAATCTTACGATATTGGCTATATCTAAATAATAGTCTCCTTTCCAAATCTCATGTAATTCTTTTCTTTTGCTCTTGTACATATCTTTTCTGAATTTAGCTTCAGAGTCTACTTTTGCTATTGCAATCATTATTACGAAATCAAGTCCATCTAATTGTTTTTCTTCTGTTCTACCAATACCGAGCCAAAGAGTACCAATATTTTTGGATACTAGATATAAATCTAATTGTTCACCGATATATCCTATGTTTTGCAAATAATTATCTTTTTTCTCCGAATATAGTAAAATGGTATACTCTTGACCTCTCTTGCAGTTAGTAGTATCCTTGACTATTTTCATTTTTACCTTTATACCTTCCACTAATGGAACGAAATTATTAAATTCATTTTCAATTTCTTCAAGTTCTTTCTTTGTAATCTTTTCATTTCCTATATTTCTAAATAAATGAAATGATTTTCTTTTAAAAATCATGTTATATAAATTATCATTCATTTTATCACCACTACAACTTATTATTATCTTCATCAAAGATGAACAGTTCTTCAACAGGTACGTTGAAGACTTTTGCAATATCCATTGCAAGCTTTAGTGAAGGATTATATCTTCCATTTTCCAAACATACAATAGTTTCTCTTCTGACATTTACGAGTTCTGCCAGTTCTGCTTGCTTCATTCCAACTTTTTCACGATATTCTTTTATTTTTTCTAGATTTTCCTTAGGTTCTCCAATTGCGTTGTATACATCTTCGAACTTTACAGGTGGAATTATAAAAATTAGATTATCCTATATTTCTTTATTACTTGTTCCCCACCATTCAGGGCTATTGCTTAATATACTTTCAAGTGTTGATTCGTTCGTTACAAAAATTGGTATTTCTAAATTAAACTTTGCTTTTACTATTTCATAAATATCTTTCATTATGGCTTCTTCGTTTTTGATGTTGCTTTCTAAGATCACGTTTCCACTGTTAAGGTATGTAGAAACGTTTGCGTATTGATTTTCTTCTAATACCTTTTTTAATTCGCTCATTGGTATCTTATTTTTTCCGCTTATGTTAATTCCTCTTAATAATACTATATATTTCATAATTTGTTCCTCTACTTATTTTTTCTTTATCAATTAGTATAGCTCCTTTTTAATTTATAGTTTATTTAATCATTTTTTTAAATGAATTTGCATTTAGTATTGTATTTGAAATAAATTCACCTTTATAAAAATTCGCCCAATTGTTAAAGATGCAAGGTACATTTTTGGCTTTTTCTAGTGTGTCTATTTTTATAAAATTGATTTTAATATTATTTTCTTTTGCATAATCAGTTAGTTCATTTACCTCATATTCTACATAAGGACATTCATTGCTGTAGTAAATTGTAAAGTCCTGATTATCTATTTTCATATTTCTTGCATTATCGCTAAATTTAGGCGTTTCACTGTTTTCAAATTGTAGTGCTAATAATTCATAATCGCCTATACTGTCTACAACTTTAAAACCGTAGTGTTCGAAAAATTTCTTTTCACCTATAAATGGTTTCTTCTTTTTTGACACTAGTGTACATATACCACTCATGCCTTTTTCTTTTGAATCATTTATAGCATATTCTAGTAATTCTTTTCCAATACCTTTACCTTTGAAACTTCCTGCAACCCAAAGGCAGTAAATGTATTCGTAATTTTTTCCGTTAATAGGAACCCATGCTGTTTCTATTGGTTCGTATTCTATAAATATTTTTCCTCTTGCGTTTAGTTTTCTAAATACATGACCGTCTTTTAATTTGATTTTTATCCATTCTTTTTTCTTGTCAACACCTGCTTGATGTTTCTTATCTCCTATTGCACAGCATATATGTTCATCATCAATATTTTCTAGTGTTAGATTTATATATTCGTTCATTTTTTCTTCTCCAAATCAATTATAATTTATTGCACAATGTAAATTATTTTTTATAGAAATGAAAATCACAGCAATTCCCACCGTAGCCTAGAGTTTTTGTCCTTGAAAATCCTAGTTTTTTTAATCCACCATAAGTTACATTATCAACGTCGCAGAAAAGTCTGCATAGTTCTTCACAGTTATTTTCTATGCATGCAGTATGCCAAAGACATTTTTTCATTGTCACGTCAAAATAATCTTTACCATGAGCTTGTTCGCTTTCCCATAAGTCTGTTTTACGCACAACTTTTAAAAATATCTTGCTATAAAGAAAATAAAATCCTGGTATTGATTCCATTTTAGCTGTAGACGCGTGTTTTTGTTCTGCAACTATATCCATCATATATCTTCTCATGTGGTTATTTGTTTCTTCTTCATCGAAGCCTTCTGCTAGAAGTGCTTTGTATAGTGCTATACGAGGAAGAATTGTTTGAGTAAGGGTTTTCATTTGATTATCTGATTTGTTTTTTGTGTTTTCTATGATTTCTTTAAGTATTGTTTCTTGTTTATTAAATACTGCTTCTCCCTTTTCTGCTCCTATTTCTAAAATTAAAAATGCTTTTATTTGTTTTTGCTGCTTAATGTTCATGAATTAACTCCTTTCTTAATTACTATCTTTTGTTTATGTGTTAAATACAAATTTCAACGTTTTGTTATATTTTTCATCTTCTATCATCTGCGTTCAAAAAATATAAAAGAACTTTAAAATCTACAACCTACTTATAGTAGAGTTAAATATACTATTTATAAATTCCTTGCTTTTTTCATTGTGTATCCCATGTCCACAATCGAAATATTCTACTTTAATATTGCTGATTAATTCTGTTACTTTTTTCAAATCTTCGTCTGTTAAAGCTCCCTGAATTAATCCATCTTGCCCAATGGTTGTGTTCGCTTTCATGAATAGTGTGTTGCATTTTATGTTTGAAAGTAAATTTTCATAATCCACATTTGTATTGAATGAATCATTATAAAAGCTTTCTCCGAAGTACGGATCATATTCGTTCATTCCTTTGAATGGTTCTAAAAATTTTTTAGGCCAAAATGGAACTTTTAAAGTTTTTTCTGGATGCTTATTCCTGTATTTTAGAGCGAATTCACCTAATTTGCTTCTTATTTTATCTCTTGAATCTTCGGGAAAGAAGTTCCAACAATACTGGTTCATAAAATAATAGTGTATAAAGTCTTTTTCTTGACTTTGATTTATGAAACTATGGCATACTGATGATAGGTCTTTGTAATTGAATGTATTAAATCTTCTTTCTCCATTACTTGAAAATAAAGGCGGATCTTCTAATATCAAATTGTTACAGCAGTCTGACTTGGAAGCTATATAACAAGCTATGAGCCCTCCAGATGAATGACCTAATATTGAAATTTTGTTGCTTGCGATACTTTGAATGAATTCTATCAAGTCGTTTCCTTGACTTATTAAATTGTATTTTTCTTTGTTGTGTGAACTTTTACCATGACCATAACAGTCAACTAAAATTACATGAAATTTTTTTGAAAGTTGTTTTAATACTTTTAAATAGCTCATTGCATCTGTTCCTTGAGCGTGGATAATTAATAATATTGGCTTATTATTGATTACTTCATAGTAGTTGATAATGCTATTGTCACTTGTTTTGAATTGATTATTTATTAACTTCATTAAAGCTACCTCTTTTTTTCTAATTTTCAAAATCTATTTTTATTTCACCTATTCCGCCATCTACTTTTAAATAAATTTCTTCATACTCTGATGTCATTTTATTTCAACACCTCCGAATATAGCTGTACTGTTTATATAGATTGTATGGCTATTTTCGTCTGTTTTTGTACTTGCTTTATTGTCAACTCCACCGAATATTGGAATTGATTTAATTTTTATTTTTACGTTTGATGGTACATAAATTTCTATTCCACCAAATATTGCACTGACATTAATTACGGCATCTGACTCTACGATCGCATTTCTTAAATCACATTTAACTCCGCCAAATATTGCTGTTAAATCTGCTCCTGTAAATTTTTCTTCGTTAAAATTTATATTTTGATCTGCAAATGTTGAACAATAAGAGTTTTCTCCATTTCTTTTTTGGTTCAACTTTTTAATTTCATCGTTTATTTTGCCACCAAAAGCATCTTTGAAAATCATTGATAATCCAAGAACTACTAAGATTGTTGGAAACGCTAATTTCCAAATTAACTCAAAGTCTATAATATCTTGACATCCTAAAAGTAAAGTTATTCCAATTATTAATCCTATAATGCTTGCTGTTTTTTCTTTATCTTTAAATAATCTTGTAAAGCATGGCACTATAATAGCTAGTGTCCACCAGCCATCAAAAAATATATCAATATTTGTTATTCCAAGTGCGTTTCCTCCAAAAATTAATCCTATAATTATAAAAAATATTCCCCATAATACGTTTCCGAAATTTTTCATTTTTTATTTTCTCTCCTTCCTTTTTTATAAAGTCATTTTAATATTTTGAAAATCAATTTTTAAATTAATAATTATAATATATCATGTATTATATTATATCGTTAGTTGTAAGTTTTGCATATAGTTTTTTAATATTTTTGCTACTCAACTAATGGCGTGAGACAAAAATAGAGACACATTTTTTTGTGTCCCTATTGCATTTTTTATAGTATTTCGTTTACTTTTTGTTTTATTTCATTCCAGAAATCTTTTAAATTTTGATGTGATAATGTAGTTTCGACCTCTGAATATTTAATCCATTTTGTTTGTTCTTTATCTTTTTCATCTATTTCATCATTTGTAATTCCATCATCAATAGCTAAGTAAAAATAGTTTTCAACATTCTCACCTTTAGGATTGCTATAGTAGATTTTTGATAATTCCTTATTGCTAACCAAATGACAATCATGTCCTGTTTCTTCTTTTGTTTCTCTTATAGCACATTCTACTAGTGATTCTCCTTTTTCTAAATGTCCTTTTGGAAAAGAGTATTCTCCGTTTCTGCATACCAACGCAATTTCTTTTTCTTGTAAATTAATTAATATACATCCTGCTTTTTTTACTAATTTTTTACTTTTTAATTTATCTGATATAAATAATAAAATACAGATTGTAAAAATAATTATAGATGTTACTATATTTTCCTTCCATATAATGCAATATGTAGCTATTCCAATACTTGTTGCCATTCCATTTATAATTATATATTTTTTCATATTAATATTAGATTTTTTCTTCATAAATATATTAAGTGGTACTAATAAACAAATGTATATGATTAATACTATAATTCCTATCATTGCATTAAAACCTGCATCAGATTCTGGTACTTCATAGCTACTACCTTTGGGCTGATTACTTAAAAATAAATATATAATTGAAAAGAATAATACATCTGCATATCCAATAGCTATGTTGTAAACTATAGAAAGTATCACCATTATTTTGGCTTTTATTTTTTCATTAAAGTTTATAAATCCAATTGTTAATGTAACTATTAAAAAACTAATGTATATTGCACTTAATTCTATAAAAGACATTTTTATTTCTCCTTATAAATTAATGTATTAGAATTATGTTTAAATATATTCAACTATTTCACTTACATTAAATTCCATGATTTCCTCCTTATTAATTTTCAAACTTATCTTTATTTTCTTTAAAGAAATTATAGTATATTTTCATATTCTCTAATTCGTACCATTTCTTTTTGATTACTGGAATTGAGTCTAAATCATATATTTTAGCATCTGGTATAGATAGCAAAAATGGCGAATGTGTTGCAATTATGAATTGACATTTAAAAAATCGGCTCAATTCTAATAGCAACTGTATTAATTCAATCTGAAACTTTGGTGATAAGCTGTTTTCTGGTTCGTCTAGTAAATATAAGCCATTTTCTTTTAACTCTTTGTCGAAAAATTCTAATGATGTTTGTCCATTAGAAAACTCTTTGGAGTTTTCTTCTATTCTACTTTTTATAAATTTACTTTGAGTCTTATTTCTCGTTTCAACTGAAATGCTTAGATCTTCTAAAGAAGAATAGTTAACTGGATTGTACTTGTATTGCATATATTGTTTTTCTAGTTCTTTTCTTCCCTCGTTCTTTTTCTGATTTTCTATTCGTTTAGATAAAATGTTTTCAAATATATCTTCGCTTAGTATAATTTTGCTTTCAGTTGGAATATTATTTTCTAAATAATATTTGCACTTAGCTATGTATGTATCGAAATATTCAGATTTAACTAGTGGCTTTTTTCTGCTAATCACTTGTTTATCCTTATTGATTGTTTCAGTTATTATATTAAGCAAAGTTGATTTTCCTGAACCGTTATCTCCATAGAAAATTGTAACTGGTTCGAATTCTATGTTGAAAAATTGTTTTTCTAAGAATATGTGAAAAGGATATCCACTCCAATCTTCTTTGTCTAGTAATTCAAATCTTTTTAAATATATCATTTCTCTCTCCTTGTGTTATTTATATCAGAAAAATGCTAATTTCTCAACTAAACTTTTAAACCACTTCTTACATCTTATTTTTTAGCTACAATTCCATATAAAACTCTTTTTAGTAATATTCCTTTCTCTGTTTGAAATTTATTTATATATTCTTCAAGCAAAATGTTTTCAATAATTGGTTTGTGTTCGAAACTTTCATTATTTATTTCTGAAAATTCATCTAATATTGGTGTTTTTAATAAAAGTGCTACTAAATCTTCTTTGGTTTCATAATATTCGTTTTGCAAAATTTCTACTTTTTCAATATTTTTAAATCCTACTTCTTTTAAATCATAGTAATCTTTTTCGTATATTGATATTTCGTCATTATAAGCTTGCCCTCTGCCAAATATTTCTTTTATCTCCCAACAATCTTTCTTGTTGAGTCCTTCTATTACAATCACACCATCAGGTATCAGGCAATCATAAATTTGTTGTGCATTTATTATTGTGTGCCTTGCTGAGATTAAGTCAAATGTTTCTTTTGGAAATGCCATTTTTAAATTGTTCATTTGTGTAAATCTTACTTTTTTATTTGGATATTTCTTGGCGTTTTCTGTAGCTGTTTTTATCATGTTTTTTGAAAAGTCTGTACCTATTATCATTCCTACGTCAGGATAATTTCTTAAAAGTTTTTCTCCTCCGCCTGTTCCTAAATCTAGACATAAGGATTTCTCGTTTGTGTTTTCTTTTATTTTCTGATAAAAATCCCAATTAGTTAGATTTTCAGTCTTGCATTTTATTTGATCAAATTGCCAGTTTCCTATTTCTTCATAATATTTTAATTCGTTTTCTTGCATCTTTTTCTCCTTTTAATTTTATATTTGGTTGTATATAAAAAAAGACCTCCCTTCTATGAACAAAGCAAAAACAACCATAATTTTGCTATGGTTTAGTTTTGCCATTCATAGAGAAAGGTTCTCAACATTCTCTATTATTCAAACTATTTCTAGTTATCAATTTCTTTGATAGTATCACGCGAATGGACTAATTGAAATACTACATTAATATTGTAATACAAAATAGAGTATTTTTCAATATTGCAATTCTATTTATTCTGTAAGTATAATTCATATGGATTTGCATTGATATATGTAACTATTTGTGCTACTCCTGGCATGTCTTGTATACTGTCTGCGATGTTTTTTATGTCTGCGTTAGTTTTTATTTCAAATGAAGCTGCTAGAGGATTGTTTTCCTCATTGTATTCATCTAGCACATTTTGGTTATCTTTCATTTTGCTTTTAATTTTTTCTAATTCTTGTTGTTTAGAAATGTATTCAATTTGAGCATTGCTATCTTTTTCAGTTATTTTGTTTTTTATATTTTCTAATTCTTGATCTGATATCCCATCTTCTAAATATATTTGTATTGTTGAAGATACTTCTTTGTAATTTTTATATGCTTGTATGTTAAATATTATGAAGGCTATTAAACATACTAAAACAACTGCTATTATGGTATTTTTTCTGCATATTTTATGCCTGATTTTTCTTAAAAAGTCTAGTTCTTTCTTTGGATTTTTTTCATCACTGTCTTCTTGTATTTGTTCTAGAGTTTTCTTACATTCATCACATCCTTTTAAATGATTTTCTACAAATTCCTTAGATGTATTGCTTAAAATATTGTCGTTATAGCTAAATAATAGATCTTTTACGATGTCACATTCATTTTTCATCTTTCAATTCCTCCTTTAATTTTTGCTTACCACGGAAAAATACAACACGTGCCCAGTTTGGCGTTTTGTTCATAATTTCAGCAATTTCTTTGTACTCGAACTCACCTAATATTCGCAAATACATTACGTTTTTTGTTTCTTCATCGAAGTCTTGTATTTTTTTGAATAGTTGCTTCTTTTTTTCTTTATCGTAAAAATTCTCTTCTATTGATTCCTCTATGAAGAGTTCGTTTTGTAATGGTTCTAGAGGTATTTCTTTTCTTCTTTTTTCTTTTCTGGCTTTTTTGTACCATATATATTTACTGATTTGACATAACCAGGTAGATATTTTACAGTCTCCTCTAAATTTTTTTATGTCTTTTACTGCTACTAAAAAAGTTTCTTGAACGATTTCTTCTGCTGTATCTTTATCTCCAGTTAAGCAGAATATGTATTTGTAAACAATTTCGCTGTATTTCTCATATATCGAATTTATATCCTGCATAACGTTTCCTCCTTTCACTTATTTAGTGTACTTTATTATAGCTTTGTTACAATTTTTTATTAATTATATAATATTTTTTAATGAACGAAAAATAAATCCTTCTCGTTAAACTTTCTGTCTAACGAGAAGGATTTATTTCTTTTATCTATAATTAGTTATTATTTTTCTTTTAATGTGTATTGACTTATATCTGGTTCTGTAAATATTGCATCATCTACATCATCGAATGTATATTCTTTTTCTGTGGTTGTACTATTAAGTATATTCTTGATAAGTAAACCTGTATCTTTTTCTATATAGATTCCTTCTTTCTCAAATGATGATGGGAAATTTTTTATAGTGTAACAGTCTTTTTCATTGTGTTTTGTAGATTTTATTTTTGTAGGAATGCTAAATAAAAATGTCTGCCATCTATTATCTGTTTTTAATGCATTATAAACTTGAACGTCAATAGTTGTTCCACTGTCTAATTCAGCTGTTTTGCCTTCGTTGTTGTCGTAGAATATGTCTGTTCGTTCTCCGTTATTGTACATTGTTATCTTTGAGATTTTTCCATTTTTATTGTATTCTATAAATACAGCTTGTTTGTTATCTTTTTCATAGTATTTCATAGTTACGGTTGCTCCGTCAGCGTCTGTTGCAACTGATTTTATAGAGAAGTTTGTACTGTTTTCGTATTTCGAAAAATTTTTCTCTATGTTTTTAATAATTATATAATTTCTTAAGGTATGTACTAGTATTAGTACGATTATAATTAGTATTATAATTCCTATTATTTTTAATATTTTCTTGGTTTTCATTTCAATCCCCTCCTTGTCTTTTGTGTAGCCCGGCTATCGTTAGCATATTTGCTTTTAGACCTATGGCTTTGCGTCATAAACTTTCGCTTACTTGGCTTTTTTACAATATCTACATATATTTTCGCACGTTTGCTAGTTTTTGTCAAATTTTGTGCTTTAATTTATGGTTATACTGTACTTTTTTATAGGTAATCCCGTTTCTTCTTCTATGACAATTTCTTTAAATTTTGCGTTTAATTTCTCCATTGTTTTCCATGAACCTACATTTCCTGTATAAGCTCCAAGATATACTTTATCTAAATTATGTTCTTTTGCTTTTTCTAAAGTTAACTTTAAAAGCTCTATAGCGTATCCTTTTCGTCTTTCTGATGGTCTAATTCCATATCCTATATGTCCCCATAATTCAGCACCTCTTTTAGTTAAATAATGTCTTAAATTTGACGCTCCAATAATTTTATCGTTTTCTTCATCATATAACCAGTATGTAGAAGATGATGCAAATTCACCTAAATTTATTCCTTTTTCTACGTCAGAAACTCTTTTTAGCATATCATTGTATAGTTCTTCTGTATGATATTTTAATTGTAATGGCCATGGCGAGATTCTTGATCCTTCCATATTCCATTCGTCCATCATTTCTTTGTATTGATTAAACATTTCTTTTGATGGGTTAATTAAATATAAACTTTTCATAAATCCTTGTTCTCGCTTTCTAATTACTATTTTATTCTAATACCATTTCTGCGCAGTCCCAACTTTCGTCATGAAATTGAAATGCATTTTTTTCTATACTTTTCACCTTGAATCCTACTGATTTGTAGCAATTATATGCACTTTCATTATTGGTAAATACTCCTAAATTTATTTCTTTTGCTCTTAATTCTTCTTTTGCATATTTTATTGCTTCTTCTATCATTTTCTTTCCATATCCTTTTCCTCTAATGTTGCTGTCCACTATAATAAAGCCTAATCTAATTATATTGGCATCTTTTTGAGGATTTCTTAATATTAGATGTCCTATTATTCTTTCTTCATCTTCGAAAGTTAGAGAATAGAAATTTGATAATTTCTTACACTTCGAATAATTATCATTTATATCTGATGGTAACGCTGGATAATTATTATATCTATCAGCGCTCCATAATCTAAATTCTCTTTCATTTTTTATCCAGCTCAATATTTCTTTGGCGTCTTCTTCCTTATATAGTCTAATATTCATATTTAGCTCCTTGACTTTGTTACTATAGTTAGAGTATAATGAGAATAGGAAATGGCAATTCCGTTAGATACGGTTTTGCCGAGGATAATTTAAATAAACCATTCAGCTCGTGCAAAAGTAGAATGGTTTATTTTTTATTTATGTAGTTGCTTATTAACCCAGCTCTTATAAAGAACTGCAGCTAAGGCAACGTTTAATGTTAAAGATAACATTAGTAATATTGTAAATAATAGTATTACTTTAACCATAAACATCACCACCTTTCCTACGATGTAATCGCAAAAATTGGTGGCAAAACCGTTCCACTAATTGCCAAATTCCTATGTTCTTATTTTATAAAATTTTCATAATTTTGTCTATATAAAAATGAGTTTTTTAGTATTTTTCTGGAAATGCTTTATATATTTTTTATTTGAAATAGTTTTTGCACAGCGTTTTATTTTACTATTCCATCTTTTTTCATTTTTTCTATTATTTTACCGTAAATTCTTGTAGCCACCCATAGTTCTGATGAAACCTTTACTATTTCATCTATTGGTACCCATTTTACTCCGCTGTTTTCGTCTTCTTTTATGTGTATTGCTTCGTTTTCATCGGCCTCTAGTAGGTATGTTGCGTTAAGGTGTACATGTGATCCTACGTATTTTCCTCTTTTTTCGTGACCGTTTACTGTTATTATTTCTAATGAGTATATGTCTTTTGATATTGGCATTACGTTTTTTATTCCTGTTTCTTCTTTTGCTTCTTTCATTGCTACATGTAGAAGGTCGCTGTCTCCGTCACTGTGTCCACCTGTCCATGCCCATGATTTGTATATTTTGTGGTATATCATTAGCATTTTTGTTCTTTCTTTGTTTAGTATGAATGCTGAACTTGTGAAGTGTCCGTATTCGTTTTGTCTTGTTAGCACGTTGTCAAAGTCATTTATGTATTTTAACATTATTCTTTTTTCTACTTCTTCTTGTTCGTTGTATGGTGGGAATTTTTCAATATTTTCTTTTAATTGTTGTAGCATAGCTCTCTCCTTCATTTTAAATTGTTATTTCTATGTTTTTATTCTATAAATTTTTTATAGCTTTGTCTATATGGTAATGCGTTTTTTATTGAAATATTTTATCTAAACAAATTCCTTTATATTGTTGTGGAGTACTTCAACCTTCCTAATAATAAAAAAGTTCCTTACACTTCATTTAGTGCTTGGAACTTTTAAAACTTCATTTCTTTTTATTTATTGTTACTATAATTCCTGCTGTACTTACAACAAACGTTGCAATATATACAGCTATGTTATCTCCTGTTTTTGGGTTTGCTGTGTTGTTTGTTTCTTGTTTTATTTCTGTGTTGCTTTCTTTTTTTTCTTCTTGTTGTTCTTCTTCAGGGGTTTCTGATGGCTGTTCTGCTGGTTGATCTGGAACTATTTCTGCGCTTGCATATTTGATTATTAGATTGTATGTGCATCTATCATAATAATCTGTTCTTGTTTCATTTATTACAACAGATGCGTCACCATATGATGTGCCGTCATATTGTAATTTTGAACCAGTATACTTTGTATATGTCCCTTGATATTTTTCTTCTGTTTTACTTCCTACATTTACTGCTGAGATTATCGCTTTGTTTTCGTCTTGGTTTCCAATAATTTTTATCACTGCTTCACTTTCGTTTTCTGTTTTTACTAATTTACCATTTTCATTTTTATAATAAACTGTTTTTCCTAATTCAGCAAATGCTTTTAATCCGCTTGTGAATTCATCGTTTGCATCGAAATCAATTACATATTCTTTTCCGTTTGATAGCTCAATTACTCCATTTGCTGTTGCGTCTGTATATACATCTTCAACTACTGTATTAACCATTGTTCCTGATCTTATTAAAGATATATTTAGTGTACCTTTGAACTTACTTGAATCTAATTCCAAAAGTGATGTGTCTTTAATAGAATAATACTTTTTATTAATAACTAACCTTACTGGTAATGGCGCAACTGCTGAAACTGAATTACCTGTTGGTGCAAGTTCTGTTATTTTAAATGAATATTGGTATTCGTTTAGGTCTATTTTCATATTGTTTGTGATGTCTATTTTCTCTGAACCTGCATCTGTGTCTGTTGATTTGTATAGTTCAATTTCACCTATTTCTGGATATATTACTTTACCATTTTCTATTGTTGCATCTCCAAAATCTAATGTTACTTCGTTTGTGTCATCTGCTTGTGCCTTATTCATGGCAAGTGGACATATTATGCTTGCTATTAAGCATAGTACAACCAAGATTGATATTGTTTTAATTTTTCTCATTGTTTTCTTCCTCTCTCGTAAATTTATTTTATATTTGAAATTCTATCATATAATTTTTGTTTACTTATGTTTTTTGCCAATTTTTCCGTGCCATTTTGGCAATTGATTATTATGAATTTTTTTTTACTTGCAATTAGCTACACCAATATTATTTTTGAACTATAAAACTGGCAAGAGCTGTGCTTTTTACAGCACAGCTCCAGTCCGCCAATATTTAATTCATATTATTTATCACTCTGTTTTCGATAAGCTTTCTGCATCTCCGGTATTCGCCTTTTGAATATAACTGATTGAATTCATCTACAAATGCGTTCAGCAATTCAATTTCAATGAGACACTTTTCAATGATTTCTGCAGGTACAGTTTTCTTTAAGCTATCGATTCTGACTGATAATGTAATTGAGAATAATGTAATTGAGATTGCATCCTCATTTGCTTTTTTTAGAATCGTATATGGACTAGAAATATATTCTGCATTTCCCTTAAAGTATTGGAGCTTAGCATTTGGATATATCTCTGTGTAACCTACAAGTTCTTTCTCTGAAAAATAGAAAAGTTCTGGAATTGACACCTGTACAACATCCTTTAATGAAATCTCAAGTTCTTTAAATATACGGTTAAGTATATCAAAGATATTGTAGGTATCTGTATCTTTCATTTCACCGAGGAATTTGAAAGTTGTCATGAACGTGTTCAGATTAATCTCATGAAAATTCTTTTTGGCAACGATGCCAACTTCTTTGATTACTCCATACATACAATTGTAGATTATTCCTTTTTCTCCGACTTGTACTTTGAAGTAGTTTCGACCTTCTGAATCGAATTTGGCAATTTCAATCAGCCAGCAACCTGCCATGCAGTCTTCTAGGAAAAACGGATGGTAAAATGTTATGGATGTTCGTTTTGATCCAAACCATTTAGAAAAAACAATTTGTTCTTCCGGTATGAAACAATCCGCAAGGGCCATCTGCTGTAAGATATCATATCTTCTTTTTAATGCATCTACGAGTGTCCGTGCTAATTCAAACCTATCTCTCATAACTATTCTCCTCTCTTTAAGCTAGGGTTTACGTGTAAATAATATTTTTCTTTTGTTTAGGTTTTCATTAGAAAAATCCCTTTCTGCAATTTTTCGTGTTTACAATTTTATCATGTTTACATAAAAATGTCAAAACTGATATCACAGAAAAGATTGACTCTTTTTAAAAATGTACTGAACCCAAAAAGTTGGACTTTTTGGGTTCAGTACACTAAGTACAGATGTGAGTTTCATTCATGTCTATGTTTTTTGTAATTTTTTCCAAAATTAGTTCATCTTTATTCTAAATAAAACTAAGTTGCTCATTTTCACTCACTATCCAACTTTTTTGTTTAGCTTCTGTTATCTTATCTCCCGCTTCTACATTCCCAATCAAAAATGGTGAATTCTCATTATGCTTTTTCATATTTTCAATAACCAATTTCTTATTAGCATTCGCATAACAATACCTGCATAAATGCCCACAAGTATTATAAGCACCTATATCATTTCCCATAAGACAATTACACTCTTGCCTTATATTCTTTCTTTTTGGTGGCTCTAGTGTACAACCAATTGATCTTTCTACAATTTCTTGACTCATACATCCATTACATTTCAAACCATACTCTGATAAAAATGTCTTCTCACAACAGCTATGAATTGTCATATTATTTTCCTTACCTATTTTTGCAAACGCCTTTGCAATTCGTATTTGTTCATCTTGAGTAAGAGTTCGCAAATCAGGAGCATTTCTTTTTACCTTTTCATATAAATCTAAAAAACTAATTGTACAATTGTTAGTATACCCTTTTAAGCTTTGCGCCATTTTACTAAAACATTCTATATGTTTTTCAACATCAAATTCATCATTTATAAAAATAGGATCATATCTCCATCCAATAGAATCCACACCTACATGCTTTGATAATTTCTTAAAACTTTCTATTACTTTTTCTTTATCAGGTACAACAGGTTCTATATCTTTTCCGTATGGAGTAATTGTTACAAACCAATATTGCCTATATACATCCAATTCATCCAAATATTTAATCATAGGCTCTGGATTCTTAGTACAAAAAGCTAAACAATCCACCACATTTGGCGACAAACTATATTTTGTTATTTGATTAGGATAATATGGGTTTCTTACTAATACAAAACCTTCTCTTATTCTATTCATTAACCACTTTGAATAAAATGCTGGTATATCTGTTCTACATCCTGTATTTATTATCATATCTTTTTACTCCTCCAGATCTTCTATCACCTTATTTGCATTTTCATCAAATGAAACTGTTTTATTTCGTATATCTAACATTGGCATTGGATAATCTTTATTAATTCTTATAAGTCTTATTTTATCATTTGCTTTTACCATTTGTTCAAATGGATATCTTATTATTCCTGGCGTATTAAATCCAACTCCAATTTCTAATAGTACAACATTCTTATTTTCCGCTTCTTTCAAAAACTCTTTATATCTCTCGGCTTGCACATACCACTTCTCATCTTGAACAAAGTTTGCATCTTTTCTCAAATTCATATCCATATTACCACCGCAAACCGGACATTTCATAACTAATTCAGATGGAATTTTGCAATCCTTTGTATTTTCTATCCACTTATGTACAAGTTCCTTATTATCATACAATTTATTATGACAAGCGTTCTCACATTGTAAATATCCATAATCCCCTTGAACCTCAAATATCTTGTTTTCATCAAATCCGCTATTATAAAATTGTCCATCAACATTTGTTGACAAAATAAAATAATTCTTATCTTTAGCAATTTTATATAACTCTTCATATAATTTCAATGGCGTTTTATTATACCTGTTAACCTCAATCATTTTAGCAAAAAATGCCCATTTTTCTTCCTGAGTTTTAAAATCATAAAACGAAGCTGAATATAAATCAGTAAAATTATATTTCTTTATAAAATCTTTAAAATTTGTTTCAAAACTTTCACCACTATATTCTAATCCAGCTGCACTTGAAAGCCCACTACCAGCTCCTATTATAATGAAATCTGCTTCTCCAATCATTTGTTTGGCTTTAATAATTCTTAAATTATACTTCTCCATATTCATCTCCTAAATTTTTCATATAAATATTATAATCCTCCTCTGAAAAAACATTTAATATTATCTTTTCAAAACAATTTACATTATCATCTATATACTTTCTTACCATCTTGATTGCAATCTCTGATGCTAAATCTTTTGGAAATCTGAATTCACCAGTTGAAATACATGGAAAAGCAATTTCTTTTATATTGTTTTCTTTTGCTAGTTCTAAGGCATTTATATAACACTCTTCTAATTCTGACACATTCTTATCAGTTACATTCTCATATATGATAGGTCCAACTGTATGAATTACATATTTTGATGGTAAATTATATCCACTTGTTATAAATGCTTTTCCAGTTTTCAAACTCTTTATTTTTTTCATTATCTTATTACATTCTAATCTAAGTTCAACACCACTCGCTGAATGTATGGCGTTATCAATGCACTTATGGCAAGGAATAAAACAACCCAATCCTTGCGAATTTGCTGCATTTACTATTGCTCCAATTTTTAAAGTTGTAATATCTCCCTTCCATAAACATATTTGTGTTCCTTTATAATTAATAAAAGCTGTTATAGTTTCTGAATCTCTAATCCCTTTTAATATATTTTCTTCTTTTAAATACTCGCTCTCAATTTTTATATATTCATCTGAAACAGGTATAGGCTCTCTAATATTACATAGTGATCTATATAATCTTTTTTTATCATTTAAATCCTGTGGTAATTTTTCTATATTAATATCCTTATTTTCCTTTAATAAATATTTAATTAAAAAATCTAACTTATTCATAACTATCACTCCTTTTATTGGCATGGAACATTGGTTCGTACTTTATGTGATGAAATTCTATACATTATTGTTATATTATAGGAAAATTTAAACCTTTCCTATAATATAACAAAGTACTGCATATTTAGATATAATTTTTATTAACTTTAATTTTCAGGGAAAAAGAAACCTGCTGTCATATCTAAGTAATTTAAACCACCATATTCAGAATATTTTGATTTTACTTTATCTTTGAAATCTTTTGCACAAGTGCTTTCTTTTGCAAACTTCTTTAATTCTTCAAGATACTCAATTTTTGTATCAACATCTTTTAATGTCTCAGGTGTATGATGACTTGATAATACTAAATTATAATTTCTTTCTCTATATTTTTTCAATTGCTCTATCATTATATTAGCATGGCCTTCACCTGCAACTATTGAATGACAATCATGTCCTAACATATGCGTATATATACATCCTATTTGTGGGAACTCTATTTCAATGTTCTCATCATGATATGTTATTTTAAGTTCAAATCCACCAATATTAACCTCTGAATCTTTTAATACATCTGTTATTTTATGAAGTTCTTTTGCAAAAGTTCCATTAAATGATTTTTCAAATCCAGTAATCAAATTATAAATTGTTCCTTCTTTCATTGATTTTATTGTTCCTTCTGAAGCATATCCTTTTACTTCTTTTAATATTGTTCCTCCATTAGGATGATCTGAAAAAACTTTTCCTACAATATTTTTATTTAATCCTTTTACATATTTTTCGAACTCTTCTAAGTTATCATAAAATGCAGGAAATTCTACTAATAAAATATTTTCTTCGTTTTCTAATATATAACTTTCATCATTCATTAAATCATTTGTTTGATAACAATGTAATTTTATATCTCCAAAATTATAAACATCTATAAATCCTTTATTTAAATTAATTTTTGAAACTTCCATTCTTAACTCTCCTTATCTATATTATTGAATTTTAGTAGCTACTCTTTTTTCAATTTCTATAACTATTTTAATAACTAATTTTTTTAATGTAAAGTAGGCACTTTTTTGTTTCATAGTTACTTTAAAGTAACTATTTAGTATTTATGCATTATTTAGATATAAAATTTTTAAGACATATTATATGCGAATTGATACTATTGTTGATTTTATTACATTGCCTCGTTTACTTTTTTCATATATTCTGTTATAATTCGCATAAAGATTGGAGTTGATTTATAATGAAACAAGAATTGCCTGCATGTCCTGTTGAAATAACTATGAGACTTATCGGAGATAAATGGAAAGTTTTAATTGTTAGAGATTTATTAACTGGAACTAAGAGATTCGGAGAATTACGCAAATCTCTTGATGGAATTAGTCAAAAAGTTCTTACTAATAATTTAAGAGATATGGAAAAGTCAGGAATTGTTCATCGTGAAGTTTTTGCAGAAGTTCCTCCTAGGGTTGAATATTCTTTAACTGACACTGGTTGGAGTTTGAAACCTATATTAGATTCAATGGTAGAATGGGGAAACAATTATAGAAATAATATAAAATAAAGACATAGCAATGCCAGCTATGTCTTTTATGGGTAGTTTTCTATTTTTCTAACTCTAAGTTGTCTTGTACTTTGAATTATATTTATTTTATCATATATTTTTTATTTATCTTGTTTTTTACCAACTTTTCCATGACAATTTGGCAACTTTTTTATATTAGATTTTTGTTATTCCACAAGCTTGTCGTTAAGTATTAATCCATACTTATTTGTAATTTCATTACATTCTTTTATGTTTGCAATTTCTTTTTGATTTTTATTATTTACTAACTCCAAGTAATCGTTCATTTTCATCACCTATATTTTATATACCATATGGCTTTGATGAATTGTAGACTTGAATTTTAGGCAATTTTGTGGTATAGTAGCTGTAGTAAAAACAGAGGAAACACTTGATTTTATTAATGTTTCCTCTGTTTAATATTTTGTTTAAAAATTATTTTCTTTATATAAAAAACATCCTTTATCGTGCGAATATATTACTCCTATTGCTTGTAAGTATGAATATATTATTGTAGATCCAACGAATTTCATTCCTTTTTTCTTCAAATCTTTTGATATGTTATCAGATAATTCAGATGTGGTTTTATCAACTTCATAATATGTCTTATTGTTTGTAAATGTAATTAAATAATCATGAAATGAACCATATTCGATTTGTATTTTCTTAAATATTTGCGCATTATTTATACTTGCATTTATCTTAAATTTATTTCTGATTATTTTTTCATTTGATAATAGCTCTTGTATTTTTGTTTCATCATAATTGAAAATTTTATCTATATCAAAATTGTCATATGCTTCTTCAAATGCTTTTCTTTTGTTTAATACACATTCCCATGAAAGACCTGCTTGGAATGATTCCAGTATTAGCATTTCAAATAAATATTTTTCATCGAAATTTTGTTTGCACCATTCTTCATCATGATATTTTATGTATAGTGGATTTTGCATATTACACCATCTGCATCTTTTTTTATTATCCATTTTTTCTCCTAATTTAAATTACATATTCATCTTCTTGACTAATTGGTTTCTTTTCTTTTTGAACATCAAGTTGTATGTTTTCTCTTACATCATCTGTCATTGTTTCGGCAAAGTCCATAATAAATTGTCTTATGTTTCCTTGATATGGATCGGTCTCAATAGTTGTATATTTTCCGTGCTCCTTCTGCTATATTTTCTTTTTCCGCTTCCATAAATTGATTAAATAATCCAACATTTTTTCTATTAACTAATCGTCCTTCTTTTCCTTTTCTAAATACACTTAGCTCTGGTGAAGTAACAAATCCGTACGCTAGCGGTTTATATCTTTTCATGAATTCACTGCTAAGTAATTGTTTTAGTAAAAATGCATCTCTCGCTGGAATTGAGCCATCATTTACTGAAAAGTCAATCCAAGGAAGTCTATCTAGCATTCCTCTATCGTAAATAACTACTCTAGGTGTTGGATCACTCATATCTTCACTTAAGTTTCTCATTAGTTCACTGTACATCCATATATTATATTCTTCAAGATCTTTATTTGTAATTGGATTATACTCAGCTGTTTCTGCTCTTTTTTGTACTGGTACTCCATGCCTTGTAAGTAGTTCTGTTATACTATTTAATAATGTTGTTTTCCCGCTTTTTGCAGTTCCAATTAGCTCAACAAAAATTGGTCCTTCTCTTTTTGAAATGTTCTCCTGAATATACTTCAAATTATCCGTTATCTTATTTGCTTGTTCAGTAATTCTTTCAAGTACTTCTCCCATTTTTTCTTCCTCCTAAAAAAGTTTTTCTAATATTCTTTTATACCTTTCAAATAAAGCTTCTTTTTCATTTGTATTCATTAGTACAGCTTCATACATCTTTGTATAGTACCACTTTTGTTCTTCTTTTGGCTTATTAAAACTTTTCCATATACTTTCGCCTTGTTCTTGATATTGATTATATAATGTTTCTAGATTGTTAATCTTATCAGCACATTCTACTAGTTTTCCTTCTAAACTTGCTGTTTTTATTTTATCTATTGCTTCAATTTTTCTTTCTTTCCATGGTAATGATTTATCTTCTGATACTTCATCAACAAATTTAGCTACATCACTTCCGAACTCATTTTTAATATCTTCTAATGAATATCTTGTATCTTCAATAACGTCATGTAAAAGTCCAGCTGTAACGCATTCTGTACTTGCGCCTGCTCTTTGTAAAATCATTCCTACTGTGAAAGGATGAAATATCATATCAACTTCTTTATCACTTTTTCTTCTTTGACCTGTATGTGCTTTTGCTGCATAATAAATTGCATAGTCTATTAACTCTAAATCGCCTTTTTTCATTTTATCACCCCTTAATCTGCTATCATATTAGCATATTAAATTTTTTTATACAATATTTTTGCCCCAAAAAAGAGACAATAAATTTTTAAATTTATTATCTCTTTGAAATATAGCAAAAAACTCCATGAACTTCCTAATGTCTTTTTCTATTCTATTTTTTCTATATATCCATCTGTTGGTTTTGTATACATATCATCTGATATTGATTTGTATCTTTCACCTGTATAATCATCTGTAAATCCGTTATATGCTTTATAAATTTCTCCATTTTCTGTGTCATATACTCTTTCATATCCAAGTGTTGCATCGCTTTGCTTTTGACTCATTCTGTCATAAGCTGCACTTCTTGATTCCCAAGCTGACATTATCATATCAGATGTTTGATTTCCAATGCTTCTTATATTTTGGAATGTTGTCATTACTGCATCTTGTTGACTGTTATATTGACTTATGAATGTGTCTGAAAATTGTAGTGATGAAGATATTTGATTTAAAGTGTCTTCCCAATCTACAAGTTCATCTTTTGGTGCTGTTATAAATATTGTATTATAAACATTTAAAGGATATGTGTCTATTTGCTTGCCAGATATAATGTTTTCGCTCATATAATATGAACCTGCATCATATACATATGCCATAAAGATTCCTTCTCCTTCTTTTCCATTTTCATCTGTAAATGATGCTCTTAGAAGATCTCCTCCGGTCGCTACTGATCCTAGATTTTCAATTATAGTAAAATTATTTAGTGTTGGAAATGTGAAACTAGCTGTGTTGTTTAATGGTCCTAATTCATTAAATATTTTATAGAATCCTTCTGTTGTTTCTTCTTCTATTACTGGATTCTGAGCGAAAATTTGATTTGGATAATATCTTTGATAGAAGTTTTTAGCATCTTGTGATTTGTTATATCCTTCTGTTTTCATATTTAAGAAAAATTGATATGTTGGATTTTCTGGATTATATACTTTTAATGTATAGTGAATATAATCTCCTATTGTATCTACTTTCCATCCTTTTGGGATTTTCATTGATATAAGCCCATTATTAAAATCTTCGAATTCTACATTTTTTGCTTCACTTTTTACTATTTTTACTTCTGGCTCTTTCTTTTCATCTTTATTAATTGCTAGTCTTTTTCCTGAGCTTGTGCTTTCATTTGAATTATCATTTTCCATATTATTTTTTATAATCACACCTCCTACTACTGCAATGATTACAATAAGTATTAATACACATATTGCAATTGTGAATTTACTTTTTTTCTTTTTCTCTTGTTCCATTTTTCTTCCTTTCAAATTTTAATTTCTATTTTATTGTACTAATACTATTGTATTTTTTTAAGTGTTTTTGCCATTTTTTCCGTGCCACTTTGGTAACTTTATAATTTAATTACTTTTTCCCAAGGCAAGTTTTCTTTTCCAAAATGTCCATAGTTTGTTGTTTGTCTGTAGATTGGCTTTTTTAAATCTAAATAATTTATTATTCCTCTCGGTGTTAAATCAAATTTATTTTCTATTTTCTTTATAATTTCTTCTTCAGATATTGTATTCGTTCCATAAGTATTTACATATATCGATACTGGCTTTGCTACTCCAATACTATACGCAAGTTGAATTTCGCATCTTTTTGCATATCCGTTTGCAACAATATTTTTTGCAATGCATCTTGCCATATATGATGCTGATCTATCAACTTTTGTAGCATCTTTTCCTGAAAAAGCTCCTCCGCCATGTCTTGCTGCACCGCCATATGTGTCAACAATTATTTTCCTTCCAGTTAGTCCGCTATCTCCAAGTGGACCACCTATTACGAATCTTCCTGTTGGGTTTATGAAATACTTTGTTTTTTCATCTAATAAATTTTCAGGTATTGTTGTTTTTATAACTTTTTCCATTATATCTTTTTTTAATGTTTCTAATTCTATTTCTGGTAGGTGTTGACTTGATACTACAATTGTGTCAACCCTGACTGGCTCTTCATTTTCATATTCTACTGTTACTTGAACTTTTCCGTCTGGTCTTAAGTAGTTAATAACTTTATTTTTTCTTACTTCTGTTAGTTTTCTTGCTAGTTTATGTGCTAATGAAATTGGTAGTGGCATTAGTTCTTCTGTTTCATCGCATGCATAACCAAACATTAATCCTTGGTCTCCTGCTCCTTCTGATTCTATGTTTTCACCTTCTCTGTCTTCTAGTGATTTGTCTACTCCTTGTGCTATGTCTGGTGATTGCTTAGAAATATTGATTCGGATTGCGCATGTTTTATAGTCTATATCATATTTGCTGTTTTCATATCCTACTTCTTTTATAGTGTTTCTTACTACTCTTTCGATATCAATATCTGCTGTTGATGATATTTCTCCTGTTATATAAATTTCTCCTTTTCCTGCTATTGTTTCGCATGCTACTCTTGCATTTTCATCTTTTTCTAAATAGCTGTCTAGTATGCTGTCTGAGATGTAGTCGCATAGTTTGTCTGGGTGTCCTTCTGTTACGCTTTCTGATGTAAATAGTTTTTTCATTTTAATTCGTCCTTTCATATAATAAATTTATATATGTTTCAATTAATATTTAAAGTTGTACTATTAAGAATATTATATTTAATTTTTGAGTGACGCGCAGTTTGAAAGTTTTTACCTAGCTTACTAAACAAAGTTTAGTAGGTGGGAAAATATTTTAGCAAGGAACGAAAAAATTAAATATAATATTCTTTTTGAGTTTAATATATAATCAAAAAACCTTTGTACAATTTTATGTACAAAGGTTTTTAATTCTCTTTAAATCATCATCCAAAGTACATTTTTTGTAACTTCGTCGGTTTTAGCACCTAACTGAAATAGGTTGCTGTGGAGTCATTAAGCCGATTCTCTCGTCCACTCTTGATAACATATATATGAGTTATTATACTGGTATGTTTATATAATGTCAATATTTTAAGTGCTGTTATTAAGAAAATATTATATTTATTTTTTCGTTCCTTGCTAAAATATTTTCCCACCTACTA
>USQZ01000008.1 GCA_900556975.1 uncultured Clostridium sp.
ACCGCGCAGGGACCAAACGAACGAAGTGAGTTCGATTGAAGCATTCTACCCGATTGAAAATAAAAATTTTATATTTTTATTTTCGAAAATCGAAGAATGCGACAGCAAGGTGTGAAAAAATTAATATGAAAGTTTTCTTTTGTAAATTTAAATTTAATTTATTTTATTTTTTATTTTTTTCTTCAGTATTGTGTTCTAAGTTGCTTCCAAATCTTTTGATCTTCTGAGTTGTTGTTTTTTCAAATTCCGTATCACGAATTGAAACGTTTTTAATATGCTTAAAGTTAGGTAATTTTTCATTAATTGTTTTAATAGCAGAGTTTATAATATTTGCAATATCTTCCTTAGTAGGTTTCTTAATTTTCTTTTTAATAATATCCATGTTAGGAACTATAAGTGCTGTAACTTCAGTATCATCATGAACTTCATTAAAATCACCTGTTACTAAAGATTCTTCGATAAAGTCATTTTTATTCAAAAGTTCTTCTAACTCTTCGGGATAAACATTTTTACCATTCTTAGTAATTATAACACTCTTACATCTTCCAGTTATGTATAGCCATCCGTTTGAGTCAATTCTTCCTAAATCACCTGTTTTAAAGTAACCATCTTTAAAAGTTTCTTTAGTAGCTTCTTCATTATTGTAATATCCAAGCATAACATTTGGGCCTTTTACTAAAATTTCACCAACGCCTTCTTCATTAGGCGAATCAATAATAAATTCAACATTAGGAATAGGAAGTCCTGCTGATTCAAAGTTATGGAATAAATCATTATTACCTGAAACTAGAGGAGAACATTCAGTTAATCCATATCCAGATAAAACAAGGATTCCAAATTTATTAAATGATTCCAAAAGTTTAGCATCAATTGCAGAAGCTCCAACAATAATTTTTTTCAATCTTCCACCAAATGATTTAACAATTTTTCTTTTTATAAAAGGCTTCATGAAAAATGGAACTGAATCCATAATGTGCTTACCTGTTTTAAAATATTTTTCAGGTAAAGAAGCTTGAAGTGCTTTATAAATTTTCTTATGCAATTTTTCTAAAAGTAAAGGTACACTCAAAATAATATTTGGACTATACTCTAAAAAGTTATCTGCTAAATGTCTGAAGCCATCACAAAATGCAATAGAACCACCACTTGAAACAACAAGTAAAAATCCTAATGTACATTCATAAGTGTGATGCATTGGTAAAATAGATAAAATTGAAGTAGAAGTATCAACTTTAACAATGCTACCAACTGAAAAAATATTAGAGCAGATATTTCTATGTGATAAACAAACACCTTTTGAGTTTCCAGTAGTCCCAGATGTGAACAATAAAAAGTGCATTTCATCAGGATCAACTTTTACATTTACAAAAGGATTTTGATCATTTTCTAAATTATAAAGACCAGCATTTCTAAATGAATCAAATCCTAAAAAACGTTCATTATTAGTTTTTAAATCAAAATTAACATATGTAATTTTGTGATTAATTTTATATGCTGAGTCATAAATAGCAGATAAGTTTTTGTCATCACCTAAAATAACAGAAACATCAGCTATATTAAGAAAATTAATAACATCATCAGAATGTAATTCTTTATCAATAGGAACTACAACACCAACAATAGAAGCAGCAAGATATGTAATAGCCCATTTATAGCTGTTATGACCTATAACTGCAATTTTCGTATTTGCAAAGCCTTGATTAATAAGAGAAATTCCAATAGCTTCAACATCTTTAACAAAATTAAAATATGAAACCGTATATGGATATCCAGAATTATCTTTTAAAATAAAAGCAGGCTTATCACTATATTCTTTGCCAACGAAATATAACATTTCTTGTAATGTCGAAAAATCTTGTCTATGAAAATAATGATTTTGCATATATAAAATTGGATTATTATTTTTTTTCATTTCTAAGTGTCCTTTCTAAAACTAATTCTCTTTTTTATAAAATTTACTCGTAGGTAAATTTGTCATAACTATATGGTATGAACCATCATAAATTGTATTTATGTCATTATCATCACTAAGTTTTATTGGAATCTCTAAATTACAAATATATTCTTCATCTAATTCATTAATAATATGGATAGAAAATGAAATAGAATATTCAATATTGCTTAGTAAGATATTAGCATCTAAAAGCAAATTACCATCAAAAGTAACAGCTGAGTTTGTATTTCTAATAACAAAATTAGAAACGATATCTTGATTTACTGAAGAAAGTAAAATAGGATTAGAGCAATCAGCATAAAATGTTGGTTCTTGAACATCATTGTTGTTAGAAGAAACAACATTAAAATTTACCTTATCATTAATTATTTTTTCTTCATCAATAACCCCAACACCTAAAAGGCTAGACTCCTTATAATAAAGAACAGGATGACCTTTATCGGGCATAGAAGGGTAAGATATATTATCAATATATAAATCTTTAACAGTATTTTTCTTTGTAAGACCATCTATTGAAACATGATTATCAACAGTAATAGCCAAATCCGAAAATTGAAATAAGTTTAAATCCCAATAATCTTTTTGAGTTTCAGAATTATTCAAAGCATTTGCAGAAGAATAAATCTGAATAGAACTAACGTTAAAAATGTTACTATCAGTAGTTAAAGAAAGTACTGGTTCATCTTTTGTATCTTCATGCTTTGAATTATAATTTTTAACCGTATTAAAAAGAAAAATTGAAATCAAAACAATAAAAATTAATATAGAAATTCCTATAACTATTTTTATGTGCTTATCTTGAAACATAAATTTAAAATCCTTTCTAACATTATAAAACATTATTCAAAGTACCTATCTAATATATAATAAAATTCAAGAATATTCAATATTTGAAAGTAAATAAATCCAAAAACTTCAATTGACAAAAAAAGACGCAAATATTAAAATAATTTAAGGAGTGAAAAATGAGAAAAATAAAATATGTAGTAAAAACTAGAGAAGAAGTAATAAAACAAAGAATAATAGTATATTTTGTCGCAATTGTAATCTTGGTAGCAACTTTATTGTTATGTATCAGTTCGTTTAAAAAAGTAGAAGCTATTTCACAAGTTGAAGAAATAAAAGAAGTTAAAGTAAATGAAAGAGTTTCTATGGAAGAAAACAAAAATAAAATAAACGTAACACAAATAATAAAAGAAAATACAGACGAAGTAAACAAAAAAACATTAAGCGTTGATGAAGTAGATTTAGACTACACTACGGAATACATAGAAAATGCGGATCTTCCAACAGCTACAATAAGAGTACAACAAGAAGGAACAGATGGAACGCAAACAATGATAATTGTAAAATCATACAAAGGAAACGAATATGTTGGCGAAGAAAGAATACCAGGAAAAATCACAGCAAATTCAATTAACAAAGTAGTTGAAATTGGTACAGGAGAAGGCGTAAACAACTATACTCCAAAAGCTGGAGATAGCATATGGGCAACACCTGAAAAAGTAAAACTAAGAGAAGCACCAAGTAGAAAATCTTCAGAAGTATATACCATGGGAAAAGACGAAAAAGCAACAATAATGGAAGTAGTAAATAGCAATTGGCTAAAAGTACAATATGCAACTGTTATAGGATATGCGGACAGTGCATGTTTTACAAACATAAATCCAAATGGAACAACAAATCAAAACTTTGAAAGCGGAGTTGAATATTCAAAAGAAGAATTAATAGCAAGCTTAGATTTCAATATGGATTTAACAAAACCAAGTGGATTAACATTAGCACAATTCCAAAAAGTATTATCAGGAAACAGTGCTGATAAGCAAGGTGTACTTGCTTCAAATGCAGAATTCTTCTACTATGCAGAAAGACAATATGGCATTAACGGAATTTATTTAGCATCTATGGCAATTCATGAAGGCGGTTGGGGAACTTCAAAAATTGCGAACGATAAAAAGAATTTATTTGGTTATGGTGCATATGACAGTAACCCTTATGGCGGTTCATATTCATTTAGTACATATGCAGAAGGAATAGACTTAGTAGCCAGAGTTTTAGTAAAAAATTATTTGAATCCAAAAGGAACAGAAATATATGATGGACAAACTGCAACAGGAATGTATTACAATGGACCAACATTAACAGGAGTCAACACAAGATATGCAAGTGATAAAAATTGGGCGAATGCGGTATTCAAGTGGATGACATATTTATACGATAGATTATAAATGTAAAAGGAGCTAAATAGGCTCCTTTTAATTACAAGAAATAAATATGAAAAATTAGTTGATATTTTTTAATATTTATTGTATTATAATATATGTATAAAATTAGGCAGAAAAGGAAAAATGGGAGGATAAAAAATGAAAAAAGTATTATCACTTATAGCTATATTATTAATATTAATAGTAGCAACAATCACTCCAGTATACGCAGCAACCGAAATTTTGGATGAAAATAATGAGGTACTTGAATCAGAAAACGCAAGTGACTTTTATAAGATAAAAGAGGATGCTAGTGGTAGAATAGAGCAATATACTGAAAAATATGGTTCAAAAGCATATGGAATTACAGCTATGGTATTAGACGCAGTAAGAATATATAGTATACCATTTTGTTTATTGGGAATTGCTATAGGAGCAATATATCAATATATAATAGGAATAAGAAGATTGGATGTACGTGATAAAGGATTCAATTTAATTATAGCCTTCGTTACACTATTGGTAATAGCACAAGTATTACCATTGGTATTTACAATAGTAACAAAAGGTTGGGTTTTATAAAAGAAAGACTGGAGGTTAACAAATGAAAATTTTATTTGCAGTAAGTAATGAAAATGTTTCAAATAAAATTGTAGACAGTTATCAAAAGAAATACGGTGAAGCTGTGTCTTTTAAAAGCGTATTTTACTTTAATGCAATAATAAGAGAAATACATAAAGATAAAACTTATGATAGAATAGTTATAAGTGAAGATTTAGAACCTTTTTCAAATAGCAATTATGATGTGATTGACAAGTTTATCCTTGAAAGGTTTAAAGAAATTTCAAATGAGATAAATTCACAAGAAAAATTTATAGATGTAGTAGTAATATGTACAGATAGAAGAACAAAATCAGGGTATGTATTATCAAAAATGTATGAATACGGAATTTATAATGCACTAGTTGGTTCAGATAGAAGAATCGACAATGTTTGCAATTTGTTAAATACACCACGTACAGCACAAGAAGCAAAAGAGTATTATGGATTAGAGAATCAAGTAGATACTAGTTCAGTAGATGATGTATCTGAGCAAGAAGTTCAAAACATTTTAATACATTATAAAAAACTAGGAAAAAACGAAGATAGATATGTAGATAGTTTTAATAACATAGCTGCACAATACACAGATAAGCAATTAAAAATTATAATAAAATGTTTACCTATAAATGTTAGAGCTGTTTTGGAAGCAGAATGTCCTAAATATCAAGAATTAGTAACATATGCTGAAGAAACGGAAGAAGAAAGAAAACAAAAAGAAAAATTGCAAGAACAAAAGAGAATTGAGCAAATAGAGAATGAAAGAAAATTAAAACAAAAAATTGAGAGAGATAAAAGAGAAGCAGAACGTAATGCTCAAAGAGAACGTCAAGTTCAACAAACTCCAGTTCAAAGACCTCAAACACCAAGCGGAATTGATTTATTAGATAATAAACGTAGAGAACAAAGAATGACTGGAAACGTAATTATTCCAGATAATATGAATATAAGAAATGAGAGAAAAATATATTCAGATGAAGAATTAAATGCAATGAGTAATCGTTCAAGCCAAAGACCAGCAAGACAGGTAGAACAATCAGCAAATACGTTACCAGGATTAGATGATTGGGACAACATACCACAAGCACAACCAGTAGAGCAACCAGCAAGCACATTGCCAGGATTAGACGATTTGGATAATATCCAACAAGCAAGACCAGTAGAGCAACCAGCAAGTACATTACCAGGATTAGATGATTTAGATAATATCCCACAAGCAAGACCAGTAGAGCAACCAGCAAGCACATTACCAGGATTAGATGATTTGGATAATATCCCACAAACAAGACCAGTAGAGCAACCAGCAAGTACATTACCAGGATTAGATGATTTGGATAATATCCAACAAACAAGACCAGTACAGCAACCAGCAAGCACATTGCCAGGATTAGACGATCTAGATAATATTCCACAAACAAGATTAGTACAACATCCAGAAAATCTAATACCAGATGTGAATAGCGATTCACAAATGCAAATGGAAGCAGTTGCAAGTCAGCCAGAAATACCACAAGAACCAAAAAGAGGAAGAGGAAGACCAAGAAAAAATCCAGTTGAACCTCCAAAACCAAAGGGAAAAAGAGGAAGACCAAGAAAAAATCCTCTACCAGAAGAAAATATAGAAAAAGAAAAAATAATACCAGGAGTTAATGATTTCGAAAATATTCCAAAAGTAGACAAAATTCAACAAACAGAAAGTACAACACAACCTGAAAATATTAGACAAACAGACGAATGGAACAATATTGAAAGCATACCAGAACAAACAAATAATATTTCTAAAAATGTTGATTGGAACAATGATCCATTCGAAGGAAAAACAAATCAACAAATCGCAAATTCATTACCAGGATTAGACGATTTAGCTGAAAATACACAACCAACTACATTGCCAGGAATGAATGACTGGGATAAAGACCCATTCGAACAATCAAATAATGTGCAACCAGCAAACAAACCAAGTACATTGCCAGGAATGAATGACTGGGATAAAGACCCATTCGAACAATCAAACAATGTGCAACCAGCAAACGAACCAAGTACATTGCCAGGAATGAATGATTGGGATAAAGACCCATTCGAACAATCAAACAATGTGCAACCAGCAAACGAGCCAAGCACATTACCAGGAATGAATGACTGGGATAGAGATCCATTTGAAACAAATCAAACTAATAATTCAAATGAACCAATTACATTATCAAGCTCAGTTGTACAACCAAATATGAATCAAAACAATGAAATGGATTATAATAAACCAGAACCAAAAACAGAAGAAAGAGTTTCAGCATATCAACCAAGTCAAGAAAAAATAGAAACAATAAAGAAAATTGAAGAAGATAAGTTATATACAACAGGAAGCTTAAGCACAGTACTAACAAAAGACAAAAAAATAGTAGCTTTTGTTGGAGCAAGAAAAAGTGGAACATCATTCTTAGTAAATAATCTAGCATGTTTATTCTCTTCAATAGGAGTAAAAACAGCAATCCTAGATATGACACAAAATAAAGATGCATACTTTATTTATACAAACAATGATGAAAACCTTAGAAATATAGCACACACTTCAATTGAAAATCTTGAAAAAGGTATCGCTGAAGGAATACAAATAGATAGAAATTTAAATGTATATACAGCATTACCACATGACGGAAAAGACTATTCAAATGCAGAAGCAATATTATCAACATTAGTTCAAAACGAATCATTAGTCTTAATCGACTGTGATTTACAAACTGATTTAGGATATTTTGCAAATGCACAAGAAATATATTTAGTTCAATCAATGGACATATTAACAATTCAACCATTAACTGCATTCTTAAGAGATTTAAAAGCAAAAGGACTACTAGACCAAGAAAAATTAAGAATAGTAATAAACAAAGACATAAAAGTTAAAGGTGTAACAAGCAAAGATATCATAGGTGGAATGTCAATGTATAATGACCCAGCAATGTCATATATGACAGACCTATTCAACAAAGATAAAGTAAAAGCATGTTCAATACCATTTGATGAAACTGTTTATACAAAATATCTTGAAGAAGTTATAAATTGTGTGATATCAATAAATAGATACAATAAAAACTTTATGAATAGCTTAAAAATGCTTGGAAATATGGTTTACCCATTACTAAGCAAACAAACATATACATCAAGAAATTCTGCAGAAGCAAATTACGGAAACAATTTCTCATCAGAAATGAACAACACATTAAATCAAATGAAAAACAAATATTAAAATAAGAGGTGAAAAGCAGTGGTTCTAATACCGATAGTTGTGTTAATTGCAATTATAGCAATTCTAATAGTTTACAATCTTAACATAAAAAAGAAGCTAACAACATTTAATAGTGTTTCATCAAAAATAAACAAATTAAATGCCTTACAAGACTTCATGAACATAACTGGTGAAGATTTACCGGTAGATGAAAAAATCAAAAAAATCAATGAAGTTTTGATTGATAAATTTGAAATAAAATACTCAACAATAGTTGTATTTGATGGAGCAGAATATGTGTTAAAAGCTTCAAATACTGATGAAAAATATTGGAAAAACTTAACTAATCTACACACAGAAGAAGTATTTAAAGACAGTATAAACACTGCAACACCTAAATATATAACAATAGATTCAGAAGATGAAAAATTACCATATCAAAAAGAAGATTTTTCAAGAGCAAAATCAGCAATGTTTTTTCCACTATATATAGACAACGTATATATTGGATATTGGATAATTGAAAGTTCTGTAATTCATGCATTTGATGACACAGACACAACTTTACTAGAAGTAATAAAAGATGATATAGTAGCAATACTAAAAACAGTATCATATCAAACAGCAATGGAAAGCATAGTAAGAGTTGATCAATTCACAGGACTATATTCAGCAGAATATCTTTATGGACAAGCTAAAGCAAATATAGACTCACAACCATCATCAATGGTTGCAATGTTTAGAATAACAAATATTGAAGAAATCAATACTAAATATTCAAGAATAACAGGAAACAATATAATAATATCATTAGCCAACTGGGCAAAAACATGTATATCATCAACAGATATATTTGTAAGATATATGGGACCAAAATTTGTAATAGTATATGTAGGAAAACAAGAAGAAGAAATAATCGAAAAATTGAAATCTCTAAAACAAGATTTAGAAGATACTGAAGTTGAATACATAGATGAACAAACTTATGAAAAATCATTGGTAAGACCAAAAATCAATTTTGCTGTAGGTAGATATTATAAAGGAACAGGAATTGAAAGCGTTACAAAGAAACTAGAAGAATATCTAGACAAAGCAAGTAAAGATGAACATAATATTAATTTTATATAAAGGAGAAAATATTATATGGATTTTGACAAAACAATGAGTTTTAAAGTAGAAAGAGACTCAAATTTAGAAACAAAAGAAATTATGAAAAAAGTTTATGAAGCATTGGTAGAAAAGGGATATAATCCAATTAATCAAATGGTTGGATATATATTATCAGGTGATCCAACTTATATAACAAGCCATAATGATGCAAGAAATTTAATTCGCAAAATTGAAAGAGACGAATTACTTGAAAAAATGGTAAAAAATTATATAGGATTAGATGAAGAATAAATGAGAATGCTAGGAATAGATTATGGAGATAGTAGAGTTGGAATTGCTATAACAGACGCACTAGGAATAACAGCACAAGGGTTAGAAACTATACATCATAAAGGAAATGATAAAATAATTTTAAGAAGATTAGATGAAATAATGCAACAATATGAAATAGACACAATTGTTGTTGGGAAACCATTAAATATGAATGGAACAGCAACAGAAAGAGTAGAAGTAACAAATAAATTCATTCATAAATTAAAGTGCAAATATAATAAATTAAAAATCGACACAATGGACGAAAGACTAACAACAGTTGAAGCACACAGAACAATGAATGACTTAAACATTAACCCTAGAAAAAAGAAAAATTTAGTAGATACAATTTCAGCAGTATACATTCTAGAAATGTATATGAACAAAAATAAATAAGTTTTTAATATTGTTTTACAATTTATATAAATTGAAAGGAGAAGAAATATGGATAAAGAAGAAACAAAAACACCAGACATGGAAAACGATATGGACAACATATTATTATTAAGCGATGAGGATGGAAATGATGTTCAATTTGAATTCTTAGATTTAATAGATTATGATGAAGAAGAATACGTAGTATTACTACCAGTTGAAGACGAATCAGAAGATGAAATTGGTGAAGTTGTAATATTAAAAGTTGAACAAACAGAATCAGAAGATCAAGAATCATATGTAGGTGTTGAAGATGAAGAAGTACTTAACAAAGTATTTGAAATTTTCAAAGAAAAATTTAAAGATGAATTTGACTATGTAGATGATGAAGACGAAGAAAATAAATAATAAGCTACAATAGTGAGAGAGCGTAGCTCTCTCATTTTCTAATACATACAAGGAGGGAAAACAATGGTAGGAATGATAAGTTACCTAATATCATTTTTAGGAATTTTGTTTTGGGGCTTCAGAGTAGTAGTAGTATTTTGTGCTACAATGCAAATAGACTTCATGGTAACACCAATTAACTTAAACTTAGAAATTGCACTATTATTTGTATCAATACCATGCTTCGCATTAGTTTTAAAAAGAAACATAGTAGGAGCTTTCGTATACTTTATTGCATTCACAGCATACTTTGGAAATGATTTATACAGATGTATAACTACAGGAACAGGAAGCATGCAAACTATATTAATAGATGCACTAGGAGTAATATTACCACTATTAGCATTAATTGATATAGCAATTAATAAAGACAGAATGGGAACATCAGAAGATAAGAAAACAGTATGGTTTTATGGAAATAAAGATTATGACAGACAGCTAGATGAAAGAGCAGATAAAAATAATTATAGAACATAAAAAGAATCTCTCAGTACAACTGAGGGATTTATTTTATATAATAGGAAAGTTTTTCAAACTTTCTATTATATAAAATAACAATGAACAGTAAAATTTTCTGAATTTACTATTATACAAAAAAGCCTATTAAGGATTTCTCCTTAATAGGCTTTTCTCGAAAGATACGTTATTTCTCATTGTTAGCTTTAACTGCCGCGTTACAATATTTGATGAAAAACTCCCAAATAATCGTATAGGGTCGACGAAGTTTCAAAACCTGAGGTTCTGACGTATCAGCTGTGGTGTAGACGATGAACGGCACGTCCTGCGTCTCAATAATGTCCTTGTTGATACTGATAGAAGTGAATTTCGGAATCAACTCCTGCAGTTTAAGGGCATTAAAGTTACAGTCTGGAAACCAAACAGCCAAATGAGACATTTCGTCAAGAAATTCCGTCCGTGGAATAACACCATTGTAGGTGACTTTCTGGGCAACATAGATAAGATCGATACCTTTCTTCATAGCTAATACCTCCTATTTTAATAAAAAACAAAGGGTAGCAACATAACCATAAAGGTTACTAATTTAAAACAATATTAGTATATCACAAAAAAGCCTAGAAATCCAGTGCTTTGAAGGATTTAAGTAAAAAAGAAACTCATTTTTTATTATGTACACCTCAAAATGTTAAAGAAAACTAACATTTTGAGATGTATTTTTTTTACCTAAAAATACTAATAATAAAAGAAAATAAGTTTTTTTATTATTAGAAATATGATATAATCCAAAAAGTTAAAGAAAAGGAGAAGTAAAAATGAAAAAGATAATGTTTGCAACAGGAAATCCTTCAAAAGCAAAAAGATTTTCAAAAGGACTAAAAAAAGATGATATAGAAGTATTATCATTAAATGATTTAAATATAAATTTAGAAATAAAAGAAGACGGAAAAACAGCAATTGAAAATGCATTAATAAAAGCCAGAACATGCTATAACCAAGTAAAAATGCCAACAATAGGTATGGACGATAATTTATACTTAGAAAACGTACCAGAAGACAAGCAACCAGGAACATTTGTAAGAAGAGTAAATGGAAAAAGATTAAATGACGAAGAAATGATAGAACACTATACAAATTTAGTAAAACAATATGGTGTAGACGGAAAACTAAAATGCAAATGGGTTTATGGCTTAGCAGTAATTAATGAAAAAGGAGAAGAAAGCAGTTACACATGGGAAAAAGGTGGATTCTATATGGTAGAAAAAAGATCACCAAACATGAACCCAGGATATCCATTAAATTCAATATCAAAATATGAAAATTATGATAAATATTTTGTAGATATGAACGAAGAAGAAAAAGAAAGATTTGCTCAAAGCGAAGATGATGTAGTAAATTTCATTGAAAAACATATTTAAAACAAAGGAGAAAAGCTATGAAAAAAATCATAGAAGAAGCATTAAAAAAATATTTGAATAAATATCCAGAGGAAAACGACAGACAATCACAATTTAAAGAATTTTTAGAAAACAGCAATGACGAAGAAGTCACAGACTGGAATAACTTTAATGGACATGTTGTAGCCAGCGGATATGTATATGCTAAAAAAGAAAGAAAATTTTTATTAGTATATCACAGAGATTTCAAAAAGTTCATATATCCAGGCGGACACATTGATAAAGAAGATATTTCACCAATTCAAGCAGCCAGAAGAGAAGTAGCAGAAGAAACAGGATTAGTTAACATTCAAAATGTTAGTAACTTCGAAGACGAAAATGTTCCAATTGATATAGACACACAAAAAATTGAAATCAATGAAAGATTAAACTTACCACAACACTACCACTTTGACTATAGATATTTATTTGTAATAGATGAAATTCAAAAAATTAAAATCGATGCAGAAGAATTAGCTGAATTTAAATGGCTTGACATAGAAGAATTAGAAAACAATAAAAGTTTTAAAAATGTTATAGAAAAAATAAAAAATAAATTATAAAAATGTATGGAGGAATAATATGAAAATAATTTTAGCATCTTCATCAAAACAAAGACAAGATATTTTTAAAATGATAGGACTAAAATATGAAGTAGTTACAAGTAATGTAGACGAAATGAGTAATGAAAAAGATCCAGAAAAATATGTAGAAGAATTGTCATTAAATAAAGCTAAATCAGTAAAAGACCAAGTTAATGAAAAAGCAATAATAATATCTGCGGATACAATTATATACTACAACAATAAGAAATATGAAAAGCCAAAAACAAAAGAAGAAGCATTTAATAATATAAAAGAACTATCAGGATCAAAAAATAGTGCATACACAGGAATAACAATAATGGATTTATATAAAAACAAAAAAATAACTTTTAGCACAAGTGTTGACGTACATTTTAAGCAAGTTTCAGACAATGAGATTGAATGGTATGTAAATAATGAACCAAAAATATTAAAATGCTGTGGCTACGTTCCACTAGGAAAAGCAGCACTATTTATAGACAAAATAGAAGGAGATTACAATACACTACTAGGAATTTCTCCAGGCGCAATATTTGAAAAACTACAAGAATTAGGATATAGCATTACAGATTTTGAATTTGAAAAATAAACAGATTTAAATATATTAAAATAGAATAGGGGAGTAAAATGAACAAAGAAAAATATATAGAAATTGCTACTGAAAAATTAAATGGTAGAGCATTAGAAATAATGATAGAACAAATAAACAAGTATTTTCAATATAAAGATATTAATATTGAAAAAAAGAAATATAACTTAGGAGATATGGTTTTTCTTCCTAAAGGCACACTATTGCATGGAACATATCAAAATATAAATGGATTACCAACTATTGTAGAAGAAGGACTAATTTCAAATTTTTTTGTTGACACTGGAAGAGTTGGTAAATATCCTGCATGTGTTGGAGTGTGGAATTTACAAGAAGATTATAAATTATCAGAATATATAGATTTTTATAGTGGCGGTTATTTTAGAGGAAAAGGTTATGAAAATAATTATAAAAAAGATATAGTTTTATCATATACAGAACTTAATAATAATTTAAATAAGTATATAGATGATGAAAAAATCTTTTCATGGGATATAGTACAAACTAAAGAAGCTAGATATTTACCTAATATTACACAAGATGTTAGTCAAATCGGGATTATATATAACAGTGATAATATTTATATTAAAGACTTATTAAAGTTAGATATTCTTGATGCAAAAAATATAAATGATGAGGATGTAAAAGATTTTGTTAATTCTGATTATTATGATTATTTTATAAAAGCAAGATTAAATAAAGATATATATTTTACAAATAGAGAAAGTGCAGTTTTATTTGGAATACCATCTAATTTTATTGAAGGTATATTAGTTGGAAGAGAATATGAAGAAAAACCAGAAATACTAAGCAGAATCAAAGAATTATTGCCAAATGCATATATTTGTAATTTAAGTGGCAAGGTTATTGTAGAGTAAGCAAAATTTTATTTATTAAAAGGTGAAGCATATGAAAATCTTGATAATAGGTATCGTTGCAAGCGGAAAAACAACATTAGCAAAAGAACTATCTAAGAGAAGCGGGATTAAGCATTTTGAAATCGATTTAATTGTTCATAATGACATAAATGAAATTAAAAGAACTGCAGAAGAACAACAAAGAATAATAGATAAAATTAACGAAAATGAAGATTGGATAATAGAAGGTGTACTAAGGAAAAACGTATATAACCTTTTAGAAATATCAGATAAAATAATTTATATGGATATTCCAGTTAAAACAAGAAAAAGAAGAATATTACTTAGATACATAAAGCAAAAATTAGGGATTGAAAAATGCAATTATAAGCCAAATTTGAATATGCTAAAATCAATGTACAAATGGACAAATGAATACGAAAAAAACAAAGCAGAATTTGAGAAATATTTAAATGACTATAAAAATAAATTAGTAGTTATATCAAATTCAAAGGGGATTAAGTCTTTACTTAAAGATTATAAGAAAGGTAACTAAAGATGGAAAATAATTTAATTAATTTAGAAAATGATGAAAAAATTTTAGCAGAAGGGCAATCAAACCCCAATATGGTTGATAAACAATACAGCAGAATGATATTAATGGGAATAGTATTAGTAATTATATGGATTGTTTTAATAATAAGTTACAAAGAGAAATCAAATATGGAAACAACAGGATTTATCGTAATAACATTTCTTATAACAATAGCTGTAGTATATGCTTTTATTTATAGCGCAATTTTAATTAAAAAAAGAGAAAATGAAGTTTATTATGTAACGAATAAAAGAATATTTATTGTAAAAGAAAATACAATATCAGAAAAAAAAATTTTAGATATAGAACATATAGGAATTTCAAAAGAAAAAAATGAATATGGAAACATAGTATTTAGCTTTTATGGAAACAATCTATATGAAAGTACAATAAAAACAATGAGTTTTGTTGGCATTCACGATCCAAGAAAAATAGTACAAACAATAACTGAAATAAATAATAAGATTCATGTATATGATGATAAACCACAAGGAATATTTGCGGAAAAAGAAGAAAAATAAAAACTAAGGTGAAAAAAATGAAAGTAGAAGATTTAAAAAAAGAGTACGATAAATTACAATTAAAATACGGTGCAAAAGAACTAGACTCTATATATAATGGAGGATGTGAAGAAAACCCTGATATATGTTTCGTTTTTATGAATCCCACAGGTAGAAATATTGCAAGTGCCAAAACCTGGAAGGGTAGAAAATCACCATGGCTTGCAACAAAAAATATATGGAAATTATTTTATAATGTTAATTTAATAAGTGAAGATACTTTTAATAAAATTCAAGAAAAGAAACCAAAAGACTGGGATTATGAATTTAGTGATTATGTGTATGATGAAATTAAACAAAATAAAATATTCATTACAAACCTTGGAAAATGTACACAAATAGATGCAAGACCACTTCCAGACGAAGTGCTAAAAAAATATCTAAAATTGCTATTCAAAGAAATTGATATTATAAAACCAAAAGTAATTATTACATTTGGAAATCAAGTAAGTTCAATAATCTTAGATAAAAAGATAACAGTATCACAAAATAGAAAAATAGCGCATGAATTAGAAGTTAACAAAAATAAATATAAAGTATATCCAGTATATTATCCTGTAGGCAATGGTATTTTTAATATAGATAAATCAATAGAAGATATTAATTGGATAATTGAAAATGAAATAAAAAATTAGTTTAATAATGAATATGAGTAGTATAAAGTGAACCCTAAATGTTAGATTTTTGTCTAATATGTAGGGTTCACTTCAGTTACGCTTTTTTTTCATTATAAAATATTATTAAATAAAAGTGTTACTTTTTACAAAAATAAATCAATATAAAAGTATAAGATATCTTAAAAATAAAAAAGGAGTTTAGATCTAAATTGAATGAACGTAAAGAAATAAAAAATTATATAAAAAATAATGAACTTGATTTAGAAAAAATAATAAATGAATATTCATCTTATACTGCAACAGTTATAAATAATATGGCAAAAGATAATTTGAATAAAGAGGACAAAGAAGAGATAATTTCTGAAGTATTTTTTATACTATGGAAAAACAATAAAAAACTAGACTATAACAAAGAATAATTGTTGAATTAGAAAGAGATAAGTAAGACAATTGAAAAAAATGTAGCATTTTCTCAACATGTTACAATAAATCGTTGAATATAAAAAAATGAAACACAATATTTTTAAAATAAAATATTATAAAAGAACAAAGACCAGTCTGTTTCGACTGGCCTTCGCCTTTTGTTTTTTGTCCCAATATAACCAATATGGTAATTGTTTTATAACAATACCCAATTGTTTTCCGGGCACCAATGCCACCAATAGGTTTATTTTTCATCAGGCAATGGTTCAGAAGTGTGAGGGGGTAAAATTTTAAGTGTCGGTTTGAGCACCGTAAGAAATATAACGATAGTTAAAATTACAGTACCTCCCCAAAATGCAGGCTTCAACCAAAGATTTGGAAGAAACACAATTGCAATGCCACTGATTAGAACGAACGGCATTACAAAAGTGAAGATGTAAGCGGTAATGACCAGCCATTTATCAAACCATGAAACTTTTAATAATCCCATTACAACCCAGGTGATAATAGGTGTGATTGTCAGCATAACACCTGGAATTGGAATGAACATTTCTGGAGTGATATCCATGGTCCGGTTGGGCTCGAGAAAAATCATAAGAATGCCAAAAAGTTGCCATCCATACGAAAATGCCATACCAGATACAAGTGCCAGGATTTCCTTCTTAAAACGTTTCATAATAATACCTCTTTCTTTCATAATGATGTGTGATTTACAGTTACAAAGGTAATTTGAATCGTGTGCAATCCCTCCTTAAAATTTATTTGGAACATATATAATAAACTAGCACAAAGCTAGAAATCACTTCTATTATACCATTTTTCTCAATATTTTACAATACAGTACGATTAGAAGCATAAAAGGGAAAATGTATAACTTCGAATCACTTGCTTTTATGTTAACTTTTGTGATAAAATATACCATGTATTGATTAGAAATAGATTTAACAAATTACAAGTTGTAAATAGGAAATGATTTAAATGGATATGTATCAAAAAAGAAAAGCAAGGAAAGAAATGAAAAATAATGAAAATAAAGAAGAAATGCAAAATCAAATGAATATCAACTGTTAAATGGAGTGTTATGAAAAAACACTCATAAATCTTTGAAAATAAAAGAATTTTTACTAAATGCTTTTTACATTTGGGGTCATTTTTTAATAAATTTTAATTTAAATTGATAAGTGTATGAATTATGAAAAACTAAAGGAAAGGAGAGTATTGATGGAAGACAATAAATTAATTATATATAAAAATAGTGAAGGAAACATCATAGTAGATGCTATTTATAAAGATGAAACTTTATGGTTATCGCAAAAAGGAATGTCAAAGGTTTTTGAATGTTCCACAGATAATATAAGTTTACACTTGAAACATATATTTGAAGATAAAGAGTTAGATAAAAAATTAGTTACCGAGAAATGCTCGTTAACTGCCGATGATGGAAAAAACTATAATACAACTATTTATAGTTTAGATGCTATAATTGCAGTAGGATACAGAGTAAATTCGAAAAAAGCAACAGAATTTAGAATATGGGCTACAAAAATATTAAAAGAATATATGACAAAGGGTTTTGCATTAAATGATGAACGTTTTATAAATGGAAATAAATATGATGCAAAATATTTTAATGAATTATTAGAACGTATTAAAACAATTAGAGTAAGTGAAAGAATGGCATACCAAAAAATCACTGATTTATTTATTGCAACAGCAACTGATTACAATCCTAAGTCAGAAGAAGCGTATACTTTCTTTAAAATAGTTCAAAATAAGTTGCATTTCGCTATAAGTGGACATACTGCTGCTGAATTAATATATAATAGAGCAAACTCAGAAAAAGAGCATATGGGACTAACTAATTGGAAAAATTCTCCTGATGGTTTAATATATAAATATGATGTAATTATTGCAAAGAATTATTTAAACGAAGAAGAAATGAATAATTTAAAAGATTTAACAAATTTATTTTTGGTATTTGCAGAGGATGAAGCAAAACAAAGACATGTAATGACAATGAAGGATTGGATAGATGCAACTGATGATTTATTAAAATTTAGAAGAAAAGAAATATTAAATAATAGTGGCAGTATATCTCATAAAGAAGCAGTAGAGAAAGCAGAAAAAGAGTATGAAAAATTTAGAGTTATACAAGATCAAAAATACATTTCTTCAATGGATGAATTCTATAATAGATATTTAAATGAAAGTAAAGGCGATAAATAATGAAATCTTATGACAATACAATAAAATATTATGAATTATTAATGTATTATAAAGATACATCTATTTATAAAAAATATTCATTACCTGATGGTTTTCATTTTGAATTTTATAAAGACGGGAATATGAATGATTGGATAAATATTCATATTGAGAGTGGAGAATTTTGTGCTATCGAAGAAGGAATAATGATATTCCATGATTTCTATGATACATTCATTCAAGAGTTAAATAAAAGATGTATATTTATAGTGGATGATAAAACAAATGAGAAGGTTGGTACGGCAACTGTATCCCTACTAAGCAAAGAAGAGTTTGGGTATAATAGTGCAGTAGATTGGGTAGCAATAAAAAAAGACTATCAAGGTAAGGGGTTAGCAAAGCCGTTGATTACAAAAATATTAGAAATTGCAAATGAATTAGAGCATAAAGATATTATTTTGCACACACAAACTACAACATGGTTGGCGGCAAAATTATACTTGGATTTCGGATTTAATATATTAAATAAAAATGAAAAAAATGGTTGGAACATTCTAAAAACTTTAACGAATCACCCAAAGTTAAATGAATTTGAAACATTGAAAATAGAAGAAGTATATGATAAAAGAAATGTTGAAATAGAGGCACAATTAAACCAAATATTTAAAGATGATAATTTTAATTATTCAGTGTGGTACAAAAATGGATTACACAATGTTTATGTTTATTATAAAAATAGTACTTATGAATATGAATATTTTAATTATGAAAATAAAATTATTTTGAAAGAAGTAGAAAATAAAAAATATAAAAGATAGGAAGTGATTTAAATGGATATGTATCAAAAAAGAAAAGCAAGAAAAGAAATGAAAAATAATGAAAATAAAGAAGAAATGCAAAATCAAATGAATATCAACTGGTATCCAGGACACATGGCAAAAACCAAAAGACAGATAATAGAAGATATGAAATTGGTAGACGTAGTAATAGAATTGTTAGATGCACGTATACCAAAATCCAGCCGAAATCCTGACATACAAGGAATGCTAAAAAACAAAAAGAAAATAGTGATTTTAAATAAATCAGACCTTGCAGATGAAAAAGAAACAAAAAAATGGATAGAATATTTTAAAAAGAAAAATATTTTAGCAATAGACGTAGATTCAAATCAAGGAAAAGGAATAAAACAAGTATCACAAGCCATAGAGAAGATAATGGAAGATGAACTAAAAATTCAAAATAGCAAAGGAAGAATAAGAAAAACAATAAGAGTAATGATAGTTGGAATTCCAAACGTAGGAAAATCATCTTTTATAAACAGAATATCTAAAAAAACAACAATGACAGTAGGAAATAAACCAGGTGTAACAAGACAAAAACAATGGATTAGAATAGGTAATCAAATAGAATTATTAGACACACCAGGTGTTCTATGGCCAAAATTTGAAAGTGAAGAAGTTGGACTAAACTTAGCATATACAGGAAGTATAAAAGAAGAAATTTTAGAAAAAACAGAGATTGCATATAATTTATTAAAATTCTTAGATGAAAACTATTCAAGTGATCTATACGCTAAATATAAAATATCAGAACAAGAAATAGACGAAATAAAAGACAATCCACAATACACATTAGAATTGATGTATTTAATAGGTAAAAAAAGAGGAGCATTAATATCAGGTGGAAATATTGATGAAGAAAAAGTTGCAAAAATTATTCTTGATGATTTTAAAAATGGTAGAATAGGAAAAATAACATTAGAAAAGGCGGAATAAAATAATGGAGTTAATAAATAGAGAAAAAGAAGAAGTAGATATAAACTTATTATCACCACTAACATGGGCATATGTAGGAGATGCAGTATATGAGCTTTACATACGAACTAACTTAGTAAATAAAACAAAATTAAAACCACATAAACTACACATAGAATCAATAAAATATGTGAAAGCAAAAGCTCAAGCAAACATATTAAAAGAAATAATGGACAAGCTAACGGATGATGAAAAAGAAATTGTGAGAAGAGCAAGAAATGCTGAAAATCATCATTTACCTAAAAACGCAGAGCCAGAAGATTATATGTATTCTACAGCTTTCGAAGGATTAATAGGATATTTATATTTATGTAAAAAAGATGAAAGACTAAAAGAAATTTTAGAAATGAGTGTGAAATTTTAATATAGAAAAAAGCGGACATTAAGAATAAGGAAAATTTTAAAATTAGATAAAGAAAAAAGTATCAAGCTTTTGCTTGATACTTTTTTAGTTTGGTGACCCCTACGGGAATCGAACCCATGATTCCACCTTGAGAGGGTGGCGTCTTAGCCGCTTGACCAAGGGGCCACATGAACATTTATATTTATATCACAAAACCATGCTAATAGTCAATAGTAAAATAAATAAAAAATTTTTAAAAAATACGAACAAATGTATTGACAAAAAATAAATATGAAGTATAATAATCATACAAACAGATGTACGGAGGTATATGATGATAGGTTCATTGCATATTAAAAATGTAGGAATAATAGAAGATATAACAATAAATTTAAATGAAGGTTTTAATGTATTTACAGGTGAAACAGGAGCAGGAAAAACATTAATAATAGATTCATTGCAAATACTAGCTGGTGGAAGATTTTCAAAAGAAATAATAAGACATGGAGAGAAAAGTTCATATATAGAAATGCTTGTATATCTAGGTGAAGAAGAATATTCAATTTCAAGAGAAGTAAATCAAGCAGGAAGAAATATTTGCAAAATAAATGGAAGATTAACAACAGTAAATGAATTAAAAACATTTATGAAAAAAGTAATAGATATACATGGCCAGCAAGATAACCAAACAATTTTAGAACCATCAAGCCATATAAAATTTTTAGATGGATTCATAGGCGAAAAAATAGAAAAAATTAAAAAAGAATATTTAGAAAAATATAATAAATACATATCAATAAAAGAAGACTTAAAAAAGAATTATGGCGATGATAAAGAAAAGCAAAGAAAATTAGATTTATTACATTATCAAGCAAATGAAATATCAGAAGCAAACCTTGTTGTTGGAGAAGAAGAGGAATTAGAAGAGAATTTAAAGAAAATACTAAACTCAGAGAAAATACAAAAAAATCTTGAAGAATCACATTATAAATTAGAAGATGGAATTTTATCTGAACTTAATTCAGTAATTAGATTAATTGAAAAAATAAGCGAATATGATCCAGCATATGAAAAAACACAGGAGCAATTACAAAGTACATATTATGATTTGGAAGAAGCGGAAAGAGAGCTATATGCATATAAAGAAAATATTTATTTTGATGAAGAAGAAAGAAATAATATAGAAGAGCGAATTGATCTAATTCAAGATTTAAAAAGAAAATATGGAAATAATATATCAGAGATTCTTGAGTATAAAAATGAGGTCGAAGCTCAAATAAAAGAAATAGAAAATTTATCAACATATATAGAAAATTTAAAAATAGAAAAAGAAATAATAGAAAAGAAACTAGAAGAATTAGCACAAAAAATGCATTTACTTAGAAATGAATATAGCATAAAAATGTCAAAAGAAATAAACGAAGAGCTACAAGATCTAGAAATGAAGAATGCTAAATTCTCAGTAAGTATAATTGAAAGAAATGAATTTAATGCAAATGGAAAAGATGATATAGAATTTCTAATAAAAACAAATGTTGGAGAAGATGAAAAGCCTTTAATTAAAATAGCATCAGGAGGAGAAATGTCAAGAATAATGCTAGGTATAAAGAAAGTATTAGCAGATGTTGACAAAGTACCAGTACTAATATTTGATGAGATTGATACTGGAATTAGTGGAATAGCAGCTAAAAAAGTCGGAATAAAAATGAAAGAAATATCAAAAACACATCAAGTAATATGCGTAACTCACTTGGCACAAATAGCAGCCAAAGGCGATTATAATTACTTTATAAAGAAAGAAGTAAAAAATAATAAAACAAATACAAAAATAGAGCAATTAGATGAAGAAGGTGTATTGAAAGAAATTGCAAGAATAGCAACAGGTGAAATAAATGACATTTCAATACAACATGCAAAAGAACTTCGAAAAGAAAAAGTTGCATAAAAAATTAATATTTTTCCAAGAATAATACTGAAAGAGGTGAAAAACTTGGAAAATAATAATTTAAACATATTAGACGAAGTCAACAAAGGTGCAACAATGGGAATGAATGCAATAAAAATGGTTGGAGATAAAACTCATGATGCAGATTTAAAATCAACTTTAAAAACTGAATATGAAAAGTATAACAAAATATCAGAAAGAATTCATAATTTATATTCTCAAATAACTACAGATAAAGAACCACACGAGGTAAACAAAATGGAAAAGATGATGACATGGTATGGAATTCAAATGAGAACCATAACAGATGATACACCATCTAAGTTATCTGAACTATTAATGCAAGGAACAAATATGGGAATAATAGAAGGAAGAAGGCTTTTAAATCATAATCAAAATACTAGAGTAGATGAAAGCGTTAAAAATATCTTGAATGATTTTGTTGCAATGCAGGAAGATAGTGTAGAAACACTTAAAAAATTTTTATAAGCCCAAAATTACAAATTTTAATATACTAGAATAAAAGTGGACATTAATAACGTTAGAACTAATTGAAGTTTTAAAGTTATTAATATCCGCTTTTGTTCTATAATAGTAAAGTTCTCCGAACTTCCTATTATAGAAAATAACAATGCACAGAAATTTGCTCCGCAAATTTCGCACGCGACCAAAGACGCAGAATTAAAATGTTATAATGGCGCAAATGTTATAAATAGCCCGCTTTTGTTCTTTATTCTTACAAAAGTGTAAGAAAAGTGAGAAATAATTTATGATATAATGAAAAAGGGTGAGAGAGATGCAGAAAATTTTAATAGTTGAAGATGATGAAAAAATAAGAAGTGAATTAGAAACTTTTTTAAATAAAAATGGATATGAAACAAAAACAATAGTAAATTTTGAAAATACAATAGAAGACGCCTTAAATGAAAAGGCAGATTTAATATTATTAGATATAAATTTACCATATGCAGATGGCGAGTACATATGTAAAGAAATCAGAAAAAATTCAGATGTACCAATAATAATGGTAACAAGCAGAGATAGTGAGATTGATGAATTAATAAGCTTAAACTATGGAGCAGATCAATATGTTACAAAACCATATAACATTCAAATCTTATTAGCAAAAATAGCAGGGCTTTTAAAACGAAATCAATTTAATAATACAAATGATAAAATAGAATTAGAAAAATTTATATTAAATACATCAAGTAGATATGTTGAAAATGGCGATAAAAAAATAGAACTAACAAAAAATGAATATAACATTATATATTATCTAAGTTTAAGAAAAGGAAAATTAGTTTCAAGAGATGAAATAATGGATTATCTTTGGGAAAGTGAAAATTTTATTGATGACAACACATTAAGTGTAAATATAAAAAGAATAAGAGATAAATTAGAAGAAATAGGAGCAAAAGATTCAATAGAAACTAGGAGAGGACAAGGGTATATTTTGAAATGAAATTCAAAGATTTTATAAAGGATAAAAAAATAGAAATAATATTAATGCTATTTTCAACAATGTCAATCGAAATAATTTTATTAGCATATCAAATTCAACTGATAGTGCGAGTATATGTAGTTGCTTCAATAATTTTAAGTTTATTAATAAGTATGTTAATTGAATACTACAGCAAAAAAAGTTATTATAATAATCTTTTAGAAAAACTAGATGAATTAGATCAAAAGTATTTACTATCAGAAGTAATCTCAAAAGCAAATTTTCAAGATGGTAATTTATTTAAAGAAATATTAGAAGAAACAGGCAAGTCAATGCTTGAAAATGTGAATAAATATAAATACGCGCAAGAAGACTATAAAGAATATATTGAGCTATGGATACACGAAATAAAAACGCCAATCTCAGCTAGCAAGTTAATAATAGAAAATAATAAAAATGAAGTAACTAAAAATATTGAAGAAGAGTTAGATAAAATAGAAAATTATACTGAACAAGCATTGTATTATGCAAGAAGCAATACTGTAGAAAAAGACTATATAATAACAAAAACGAACCTAAAAGATATTGTTAACATGAGTATTATAAAAAACAAAACAACTATATTAAACAATAAGTTTGAGCTAAACATACACGACTTAGAAAAACAAGTTTATACAGATAGCAAATGGGTCGTATTTATATTAAATCAAGTTATTCAAAATTCAATTAAATATTCCAAAAATGAAAACCAATCAATTGAAATATATGCTGAAGAACAAAAAGAAAAAGTAACTTTATACATAAAAGATAATGGATTAGGAATAAAAAAATCAGAACTTTCAAGAGTATTTGAGAAAGGATTTACTGGAGAAAACGGAAGAATAATAGGAAAGAAATCAACTGGAATCGGATTATACTTATGTAAAAAATTATGCGATAAATTGCAACTTGCAATAAATATAAATGCTGAACAAAACGTAGGCACAGAAGTAACAATAGTATTTCCAAAAGGAAGTTTTTCACATTTTGAAAAATAGATTGCAATAAAATAAGAGCTAATGTTATAATTCAAATTAGGAGGAAGAAAAGATGAAAATTGAAAAAGTGAATCCAAAAATAAAGTATTTATATCATTATACTCATAAGCAAAATGTTGATAAAATTTTAAAAGACAAAGCAATTATTTCAAAGGATCAATATGTATTTTTTACTAAAAGCCTAGAAGACTCTATAACAGCATTTGAAAGAGAAATGATGGTAGAAAACAAATTATATATTGACGTAAATGGTGTTTTAAGGAAAAGAGAAAAATGCAATAAAGAAGATTATTGTATATTAAAAATTCCATATAAAGCAGATAATAAATTTTATAAATTCAAGTTTGAAAATCAAAGCAAAGAATCAATTTATAGTATATCTATTTCACATAAAGGAGCATATTACTTTGATAAAGCGCAAATAATAAATTTCCCTCAAAAAAGAAAAAATAGTATGCTAAAAAAGACAGCAATTGTTGCAATAGCAACGGGGTTATTATTATTCCCATATAGCAATAATGCATATGCAGCAAGCTGGTTAGATCCAAATAATTATGATATTAGTTGGTATCAAGATCAAACAGCAGAAGAATATGAAATAAAAAATGCAAAAGAACTTGCAGGATTTGCATATTTAGTAAATAGAGAAAATCAAACATTTGAAGGAAAAAAAGTTACTATAAAAGCTGATATAGATTTAACAGAAAATTCATGGGAAACAATAAAAGATATTTTTAATGGAACAATTTGTGGAGGACATAGAATTGTATTAAATTGTCTAGATGGAGCTTTGATGTCTAATATAAATTATGATATGTTAGATTATGCTTATAAATTAAAAGTGTGGAAAGATGAAAGATATAATATACAAACATTAAATATTTCAAGACCATATACAGTTGAAATATTAAAAGCAAAATTAAATGAATCAAAGGTAATAACTGTATTTTTAAATAACGAAAAGCTAGAAGATAGCGATGATTTAAGAACTTTAATAAAAAACGAAAATGATATTTTGGAAGTTTTTATAGGCAGATATATGTTATTAGAAAATTCCGAAGGATTAAAAATTCCATTCCAATTTGAAAGTGGAACAGTAATAGACACTATTAAAGAAGCGTATTCAGAAAAGACAAATATTCCAGTAAAAAAACTAATCGTAAAACATAAAGGAAAAAATTTAGAAGATGGAAGAACAATAGCTGATTATAATATCATGACTGATGAAACACTTCAAATATATACAAATGTAAATATTAGTACAAGTGTAGAAGAAGGAAAAGGAACAATTGAAAGTTCAGAAAGCTCTGCAGTATCAGGAGATGAAGTTACAATCACGTTAAATCCAGAGAGTGATTATGAACTTGATGAAATAACAGTAAATGGCGAATCTTTTAAATCAAAAGTTGAAGATAATAAACTAAAAATAACATGTAAAGATGAAGATATAGATGTAAAAGTAAAATATAAACTTAAAAAGCAAATTGAAGAAAATCCAAATGGCCAAGAAGAAGTAGAAAAAGAACCAAGTAATCAAGACGAAGAAAAAGAGCAAAAAGACCAAGAATTAAAAAATGAGTCAAATAGCCAAGAAGAAACAAATAATCCATCAACTGGAGATAATTTGTTAGTATATGTAATAACTGCGATAACAGCAACTGCAGGAATTATAATTAGTAAATTCAGAAAAAGAAAATAAATGTTAAAATTCAAAAGAAAAGTTTATAAAAATTTAAATCACAAAACAGAAAAAAATTAGAGATGCAATTTCTAAGATGTGAAAAATTTTTGTAAGACTTTTCTTTTTTATGCATAACAATGTACAGAAATTAGCAAATCAAATTTAATACGCAAAGATTAATAAGTACAAACGCTACAAATATCTGGATTTGCTTTATTATTATAAAAATAATGTAAAATCTTATAGTATAAAAATCCGGTATTTTCTTACAAAAATGTAAGAGAAACGTAAGAGTAAAAAATAGTAAGAAGTCAAAAAAGAAATTATAATATAATCAGTTGTTAGATAAAAATATTGAAAAAGATTATAGTCTTAACTGTGAAAAATACCAATAACAGTTAAAATTTATAATTAAAGACTTACTTTTTCAACAAAATTTTATCTTAAGAAAGGAAAATGATTAACATGGATAACGTATTAGAAGTTAAAAACATTGAAAAGTATTATGGCAATAAAAGCAATCTTACAAAAGCAATTGATAACATAAGCTTTCAAGTACAAAGTGGAGAATTTGTTGGAATAATGGGAGCATCAGGATCACGGAAAAACAACTTTATTAAACTGTATTTCAACAATTGACAGAGTAACAGCCGGTAAAATTATAATAAACAATCAAGACATTACAAAATTAAAAGGAAATAATCTTAATAAATTCAGAAGAGAAGAGTTAGGATTCATATTCCAAGATTTTAATTTATTAGACACATTAACAGCATATGAGAACATAGCCTTAGCATTAACAATTCAAAAGATTAAACCAAATGAAATTGATGCAAGAGTAAAAGAAATTGCACGAAAATTAGGGATAACAGATATACTAAAAAAATATCCATATCAAGTTTCAGGAGGACAAAAACAAAGAATAGCATCAGCAAGAGCAATTATAACAAGCCCTAAATTAGTTCTAGCAGATGAACCAACAGGAGCTTTGGACAGTAAATCATCAAGACAGTTATTAGAAACATTTGAGCACTTAAATAAAAATATGGGAGCAACGATTTTGATGGTAACCCATGATGCATTTACAGCAAGCTATGCAGAAAGAATAATATTTATTAAAGATGGAAAAATCTTTAATGAAATAGTAAAAGAAAATGATACGAGAAAAGAATTTTTTGAAAAAATAATTGAGGTGCAAACACTTCTTGGAGGTGATTTGAACGATGTTATTTAAATTATCATTTAGAAATATGAAAAAAAGCTTCAAGGATTATGCAATATATTTTTTAACATTATTTTTGGGTGTAGCAATTTTCTATATGTTTAATTCTTTAGACAGTCAACAAGCAATGCTAGATATTTCAGAATCACAAAAAGAAATAATAAAATTGATGATTAGTATGCTTAGTGTTGTTTCAATTTTTATTGCGGTAATATTGGGATTGTTAATAGCATATGCTAATAAGTTTTTAATAAACAGAAGAAAACGTGAATTTGGAATTTATATGACATTAGGAATGGGAAGAAGACAAATATCTAAAATTATATTACTAGAAACAATACTAGTAGGAATTTTATCATTAATTGCAGGACTTGCAATTGGAATTTTTGCATCTCAATTTATGTCAGTATTGGTTGCAAAAATGTTTGAAGCAGACATGACTAAATTCACATTTATTTTTTCAAAAGAAGCATGCATAAAAACATGTGTATACTTTGCAATCATATATATAGCTGTAATGTTTATAGATACAATAACCGTATCAAGGTACAAACTAATAAACTTGTTAACAGCAACAAAGAAAAATGAAAAAATAAAATTAAAAAATCCAATATTATGTATGTTAGTATTTATAATTGCATGTGTAATGCTAGGCTGGGCATATTGGAAAGTATCTGCTAAAGCAACAACAATATCAACAATTCAAGAAATGATTAAACCAATAATAGCAGGAATAATAGGAACAGTACTAGTGTTTTGGTCATTATCAGGATTCATTTTAAAATTAGTACAATCAAACCAAAAGATATATTTAAAAGAAACAAACATGTTTGTTCTAAGACAGTTAAGCAACAAAGTAAATTCGACAGTTGTAAGTATGAGTGTAATTTGCTTAATGCTATTTATGACAATAACAGTATTATCAACAAGTTTATCATTGCAAAATTCAATGAAAAAAGACCTAGAAGAAATGACACCAGTAGATATAAACTTATACAAACAAGCAAATATTGGAGATACATACACTCTTTATGGAGTAAAAAAAGAATCAACACCTGAGCAAAGGAAAGACTCAAAACAACCAATAACGACTACATTGAAAGAAAACGGATACAGTTTAAATGAACTTAAAGATATAACAGAAATTGAAATTTATAATACTGATGAATGGCAAATACCAGATTCATTAGGTGATGAATTTGAAAAAATTCAAGAGCAATATACATTAGTATCATTTGCAGAACCAGAAGATATAATAAAAGTTTCAGATTATAATAAAATAGCAAGATTGTATGGAAATCAAGAATACTCTTTAAATGATGATGAATTTATGACAATATGTAATTTTGATTCATTTGAAAAAATAAGAAATTCAGCTTTAGAAAAAGGAGTAACAAAAATAATAAACGGCAAAGAATATCATTCAAAATATAAAGAATGTAAGCCAGGATTTGTCCAGATGTCAACAAGTCATACAAATCTAGGAATAATTCTAGTGCCAGATAGCTTTGAATTAAAAGATAGTTGGAAAGAACAATATTTTTTGGCGGCTAATTATAATGCAACAACAGACGAGGGAAAAGAAAAAATCGAAAAAGATTTTACAAATGGAAAACCACTAGAAGCAAAAGGAATTAATCTAGAAGGAATGAGTAAAATATCATTAGTAGAATCAAGTGTAGGCATTTCAACAATGGTAGTATTTATCGCAATATATTTAGGAATAGTATTTTTAATAGCAAGCTCTGCAATCTTAGCATTGAAACAATTAACAGAAAGTTCAGACAACAAGCAAAGATATTTAATCTTAAGAAAAATTGGATGCGATGAAAAAATGATTAATCAGGCACTGTTCAGACAAATAGGAATTTTCTTTATGATGCCACTTGTATTAGCGATAATTCATTCAATTTTTGGAATACAATTTGCAACTACAATATTTGAAGGATTAACAAGTAAAAGTCAATTATTACCATCAATTATATCAACAGTAATAATTATGGTAGTGGTTTATGGATTATATTTCATTGCAACATATGCTGGAAGTAAAAATATAATAAAAGAATAATAATTTTATATAAAACTAAAAGGAATGTCCCATGTCCAATGTAGAAAACATTTCATGTTAGTAGCCTAATTTATACTGTCAAACGTTATGAGTTCAGTAAATAAATCATTAAAATAAAAAAAGGGCCCTGCAGTAAAAGCAGGGCCTTTTAGAATAGTTTTAGTCTTCAAACTTATGATCGAAGATATCCTTCCGCCACGCCTTAAGCTTGGCACGTGCAGAAGAAATCATCTCTTTTTTTACCTTCGGATCACAATCAAGGTATTTCATAGAGGCGATAGAATCCTTCAGTTTGTTATACTTGCGGATAGCATCCTCAACTGAGACGATGTCGACGATTCCCATGTTTTCCATTTCAGCAATCTTTCCAGAATTCATAAGAGAACCATCATAATATTTTCTGACAGCTCTAGGAACTTGAAGAAAATCATTGAAGCCGAATGAATCAGTTACAGGAATGTACCACAAGTTGTGTAATTTGATTCCATAACCACATATCTCATAAACGGTTACGACATGCCGACCAATATGAACGAATCCAGATATAACTATTCCATATTTCATAAAAACCTCCTTGGCAATAGCCTATAAATTGTTAATAGTTACATATATAACATAAACTCCAGTGAAACACATAAAGGAGATAATTAGATTTACATAACACGGATTATATAATGAAATAGCCGAAAAGTCAAGAAATAGGTACTATTTTCGATAGGATATCCTTTTCATTGTTTAATTTTTTACAAAAATATTTTGATATAATTTTGATTAGTTATTCCTTTTCTATTAAACTAATTCTCCAGAATTTGTATTATATTAACACGTTATTCTTTAATCTCCTTAGCCAATTTTGAAATTGCTTTTGTTTCAATACGAGAAACATAAGATCTTGAAATACCGAAGATATTAGCAACTTCATTTTGAGTAAGAGGTTTAGAATTATTTAAACCAAATCTTAAAATGAGAATTTCTCGTTCTCTAGGCTTAAGAATAGAAGCCATTTTCTCATATAATTTCTTTTCTTTTAATTTCAAATCAATAGCATCTTCAATACTTCTTTCATTGTTTTCTAAAACCTCCTGCAAAGTAATAACATTATCATCTTTATCTTTACCAATAGGCTCATTAAGAAAAACTTCAGAATTTAATTTTTTAGAATTTCTAAAGAACATCAAAATTTCATTTGCTACTATCACCTGTTGGAAAATTATCATCGAGTGACAATTTCTTAGTACCTATAAAATTAATTGTTATATTTTCTCCATCAGATGTAATTGAACTAGCTACTAATTTAATAAGGTTTCTTTTAGTATTTAAGTCTAATGCATCAAAAGATGAAAAATATGTATCCAATATATTAAGCACTATATTAGCCGTTTCATTGTCACTTATTTCATCATAATTAGTATTGGTTAAAACCCTCATTTTTTTTTCTATTTCAATATTAAATTGTTTTAATTTTTTTATTTCATCAGAAATGTCATCAAGTAGTGATATATCTACATATTTAATTTTATCTAGTAGTAATTCAATGTCTTTTTGATTTTTAGTTAAGCAAAATTTTAAAGTTTTTAATTCTTGAGCTACATTATTATCAATATTGAAAATATTTGAGGAAATTTTTTTTAATGCTTTATAAAATTTTGACGTTGGTACAATTATTTTTTTAATTTCATTTAAAACTAAATCATCTGCTTCTAAGCCATTAATATTTCTACATTGACAATTTTTCATTTTACTTTTATCTTTTAATTCACATATATAAGTAAATTTTCTACGACCATTACCATCAACCACTCCTTGCTTCCTTAATTTTGCTCTCATAGCAGAACCGCAAAGAGAACAACGAAGTAATCCAGATAAAAGAGCATTACTTACTGTAGGTTTACGATATTTCATATCAGAGTTCTTAATTAATAAATTTTGAACTTCAACCCAATCTTTACCAGAGATAATACCTTTATGTTTTCCAATAGCAACAATCCAATCGGTAATTTTTCGCTTTTCAACAACATTTGATGAAAACTTTTTTTCAGTCTTATTATAAACCATTAAACCATTTTTTCCATTAAAGTCTTTTTCCTTTGCATAAATCTCAATATCAAAATTTTTAAAATAATTTAATGTATCTTTATCTGCTATGGCATAAACAGGATTAGTTAAAATATTTTTTAACCCCCATCTAGAATAGAATTTTCCAGTTTTAGTTTTCATATTATTTTGAATAGTATAAGTTTCTAGTTTAGTTTGAGATTTTAATTCTAAAAATTTATTAAATAAATTTTGAACAGTAATAATTTCACTATCAATAGGGGATAGCTTATATAGTTTTCTTTTTTTTCCCTCCAAAGAAACATATTCTATTTTTTCAGACCTAAATCCAGTAGGTGTATTACCGCCGAAGCCAGCGACCAGTTTTGGCAAGCTCAATCATATTATCTCTGATACGTTCAGCAATAGTATCACGCTCAAGCTGAGCAAAAACTGAAATCATAAACATCATAGCACGACCACTAGGAGTTACATTTTCAATACTTTCTGTAGCTGATAAAAATGAAATATTATATTTGTCAAATTCGTTTACTAAGTTGCTAAAATCAGATACATTACGACTAATTCTATCTAATTTATAAAAAACAACAGTATCAATTTTTTGTTCTCTAATATCTTTTAACATTTTTTTTAATCCAGGTCTGTTTGTATTGTAACCTGTATAACCTTCATCTTCATCATAAATAATAATATCTTTTTCTAAATTAATATCATTAAAAGTTAATTGAAGTTTCTTTTTACAAGCTTCAATTTGATTATGAATACTTTCGCCTTTACCAGTAAGTTTGGATTTACGACTATAAATACCTTTTTTAAACATCAAATAAAATCCTCCCTAAAAATTGTAAATCTAGTATATTGTATACATCAAAAATAGAAAATAAACATAGAACTCAAAAGAAACATTAATAAAAATAGATAAAACAGTAAAATAAGAGTAAATGAATCCTAATTTTAACAATAAGATTAAACATGAAACCAAAAGAATTATTATTACTAATTGCTTAATTATAATTTAACTTTTGTATTAAACATTATACAATAATTTAAGTTGATAAGTTATAAGTCAACTGCATTTAGTTGTTATACAGAAATACGAAAACAGTTAAGTGCAAAAGAAATGGAAGAATAGTATAGTAAAGGAGAAAAAGAATATGAGTAAAGCAATGATTGAAAAACGGATACTGGCAATATTTTTATCATTAGTAACAATCTTAGCAATTAATACACATTTTTCTATTACAGCAAAAGCTGCGAATACAGTTTATGGCTTTGGCATTAGCACAGCTAATGTGACGGTTCTTGATAAGAATTCTAGGGGCCAGATAGGAACTATTTATGCAAAAGAAGGCTGCACAATTGTTGACTATACAAATTATGGTGATTATTATCTGATTAATTATAGCATATCAGGTGGAAATGGATATAAAGAAGGACTTGTACCTAAAAATAGAATTACAGCTTATCCAAATACCATTTGTGCAACTATCGACAGAAATTATAGCGTATGGTATGGGCCAAATGCCAATAAATTTGGTACAATAGGAAGTTTATTTGCTGGAGAAAAAGTTACTGTTCTCAAACAAGAAGGAGACGGATATTGGGATTATATTGAATATAATGCTAGTGGGGGATTACGAAAGCGTGGATATGTTCCTCGTGAATATCTAAAGTATGATAAAAGTGTACTTCAAAGGAACCCTACTCCTCTAACTTTCAAAAAGAAAGGCAATAAAACATTTGATATATATGCAGGTCCAACAGACGTATATTACAAAATTGAAAATGTATATCTCACTGAGTATACTGTTTTAAAATCCTTAAATGTCTGGGGATTAAGTGTTGCATATATAGAATACACTACACCAAATGATTCGCAAGTCAGACGCGGATATATTATTAATCAGTAGGTATTAAGTGATTAAAAGCAAGACTGCAATGTATTAAAAAATAACTATTCTCCATTTTCAGAGATAATCCACTAAAGATTATCTCTGTTTTTTATTAAAAAATAAAAAGATTGGATAATAAATAAATTACTATCCAATCTTTAAAATATTATTTATATAAATCAAAGCTAAAAAATATATTTTCACAATCTTTTTGTTTTAAATAATACCAATATCTAGTTGGATACTCCATTTTTTCAAAACCATATGATTCAAAATAAATATATTCCAGTGCTTTTTTATATTCATCTTCTGTGACATATTCAAAGTTAGGAGAGAAAGTTGTTAGTTCATTGTTACGTATTTGGCGAATTCCTACAATATATTTTTCATTTTTGTATTCAATATCTATTATATTGAAATCCAATTTATCAGGCGTTTCAGAATAAAAATAATCTACAATTCGTATACTATCATTAATATTTTTTTCGGTTTTATCTATAAAATTAAGTAACATATCTTTTCCAAATATGAAATTTGACTCTGTAGAACTATTGTCAATAACTACACAATTATCATGAATTGCTTGTTCTTTACTATAATTTTCTGGAAGTTCATTTAATAAAGCATAGTTAGGCAAATTAGGAATATCAGTAGGAATAAATTTTACATTAACGGTATCCCTATTATTTTCCTTTTTCATTTTTATAAAAACAAAATTAGTATCTTCTTCTGGATAGCGACTTATATCAACATTAATTGATGTATCAGTTACTTCTAAATTTTTGACATATAATCCGACTCTATCTGAATAATTTCCAAGAAAACATAATAAAAAACATTCATCAAATTCATTTGGTTCTATATCGATAAAATTATTATTATTTTTGTATTTCATATATTCTTCATAAGTTTCAATTTTCTTATAATAAATTCTTTCATTTTTTACATAAATAAAATCTTTATAATTCTCAAAAAAATTTAAATCAATTTGGCTTTGATTATCTATTTTAGGATTAATTACAGATTTAACACCTGCATAGGCACCACCTGCAACTAGAAACATACACATAAGAGTTACAATACATAAAGAAAGTTCTTTAAAATACAATAATCGATTAGTGCCAATAATATTACTATTTAAAAATTTAACATTTTTTGATTTTCCATTTTTATAGTCATTATATTTTTCCCATATTTTATCAATATTCTTTTTTTCATTTAACATGATTTTCATCTCCTTCCAAAATTTTTTTTAATGCTTTTCTTGCTCTGTGTAAAAGCATTTTTGTTTGTGGCATTGTTATATTTAAGATTTTACAAATATCTTTGTATTGAAAGCCTTGAAAATCTTTAAGATATATTATCAATTCATATTTCTTTTTTAATTTTGACAATGCTATTTTGAGTTCTTCACTTTTTTCATTATTTAGAACATCTTCTTCTAAATTAAAAGTATCTTCAATATTTAAGCTATAATTTTCGTCAAGTAGTACTACATTTTTTTTCATTTTTAAATAGTTTAAAGCTCTTGATTTAGCTATAATAAACAAATATGTTTTAATACTAAAATTATATTTATATTCTTTTCTATTAACTAAAATATATAAAAAAGTATCTTGAGCTAAGTCTTCAGATATGTCTATTCGTTTAACATATTTCTGGATAAACGATATTAAAGATTTTATGTGTCTTTTAACTAATAAATTAAATGCTTCATTATTTCCAAGTAAAAAGCTATTATATAATTCAAGATCATCTTTATTTTCAAGTTCAATTTTCATTACTATTTACAGTCCTCCTTTTTAAAAATTAATAAAATATGTTTTCTATATATTAAAACAATTAAATGACTAAAATGTCACGCTAAAATTAAAAAAAATTAATTGTATTTTACTTTTTTATATAATATTAGAAAAAGAAAATATAAAATATTAGTTTAGTTATCTTTATGTGATAAATGAATAAGATTGAAAAGGGAGCGTGAAAAAATGAAACTCTTTGTAAATTTACCTGAAGATAATGAAGAACTTGAAAATAGGATTGCGGACTTCCATGCAACCTTATTAATGGAGAAAATAAAACAGCTAAATATTAATGATGAACATAAAAAGAAAGTCTTAGACTTGACTTTAGAAAATATAAAAAAATGTATGAGTAGTTAACTTATACATTTTTTTATGTATTATAAATTTTTTTAAAAGTTGATTTTAATTTATTGAAATATTAGTTTCCAATATGTGAGAGTTCCATTTTCAATACACCTAGAAATATATGTAGAAAGCTTTACACCTTTTTTAGAATTGTAACTATTAATTCCTTTTATTAATCCAATAGTGCCAATAGAAATTAAATCATCTAAAGGAACATTGGCAGATGTATATTTTTTAGAAATATGAGCAACAAGTCTTAAATTTCGTTCAATTAAAACATCTTTTGCAGACATATCTCCGTTTTCAAATTTTTCTAAATATATTTTCTCTTCATCACTTGAAAGTGGCTCAGGAAATAGGTTATTACTAGATATGTACCCAAATAAAAACACAGACGAATTAATAAAGGTTAAAAAACCAGAAATGGACAATATAAGCATATTAGACCTCCAAATATCTATATAGAAAATATATGAAGTAAAATAAAAATAGTGCGTGTCAACTTAAAAATAACCTTGTCATAAAATGTCCATATTCAAATAAATTTTTTAAGAGAGAGGACTTGCAAATTATTAAGGTCGAATAATGTTATATAAGAAAAAATATTGAAAAATAAAGAAAAACGATTAGTACTTCCTTTTTTTAACAAAACGTGTTATAATATAGTTATCAAACATTTAAGGAGGAGATATTTATGAAAGCAGCAATGACAAGACGGGAAGTAAAAGCACTGGAGTACAACAAACCATTACCAGCAGTTCTGAATGGTAGATCTAAAGGCTACGAGGAAGTCTTCATTAATTCAGGCGGTGAAGCAACAGCAGAACTGGCCCAGAGCCATTTAGTAGCAATACTTATGGCTCATCCGAGAAAACTCGGTTGGTACAGTCAGAACGAAGGTGTGTTCCAGGATGAAGATGGACTTTGGTACGCCTTCCGTCATCAGGCACAGTACAGATAAAACTGTACTGAGTATGAAAGTAACTAATTAATCTCCGGCCCGGCTATAACAATTTAGCCGGGCTTCTTCTATGCTAAAAAGCTGTAAAAAATTAAAAATCTAAAAGAACAATGTAAAGGAAAATAAAGTGAATTCAAATTATTAGACAAAAAAGTTTAAAAAGGAGGGTTCATTTTATGTCAAAATATTAAATAAGTTTTTTAGCAGTTCAAATTATACTTTGCACTAAGTATAATATTGTAATTTTAGATAAAAGAAGATATAATCAATAATATTAAAAAAGAAAGAAATGAAACATTATGAAAGAATTAGATGAATGCAAATTATGTCCATTTGAATGTAAAGTAAACAGAAATGAAAATCACTTAGGTAGGTGCAAAGCAGGAAAAAATATAAAGATAGGATTGTACTCTTTACATTATGATGAAGAACCTTGCATAAGCGGAAAAGAAGGCTCAGGAACAGTATTTTTTAGTAACTGTAATTTGAAGTGTAAATTTTGTCAGAATTATAAAATAAGTTGTGATGGAAAAGGCGAAGAAATAACAATTCAAGAATTAGCTGAAATATTTTTAAAACAACAAGCAAATGGTGCAAACAATATTAATCTTGTAACAGCAGTACCATACGTGCCACACATAATCGAAGCTTTAAAAATTGCAAAACAAAAAGGACTAACAATACCAATTTTGTATAATACAAGTGGTTACGAAAAAGAAGAAACATTAAAAATGTTGGAAGGTTATATAGATATTTATTTACCTGACTTCAAATATTATAATAATGATTTAGCTTTGAGACTATCTGGAACAAAAAATTACAGAGAAATAACGCAAAAAGCCATAAAAGAAATGTATAGACAAGTTGGAAAAAATCAATATGATGAAAATGGTATGTTAAAAAAAGGAATGATAATAAGACATTTAGTATTACCAAATAATATTCAAAATTCAAAAGATGTTTTAAAATGGATAAAACAAAACATGCCAGAAGATATAACAATAAGCTTAATGGCACAATATTTTCCAACGTATAAGGCAAATGAAGACAGTCAAATAAATAGAAAATTAACCCAAGAAGAGTATGATGAAATAGAAAATTACTTATATGAATTAGATTTGGAAAATGGATATATTCAAGATTTAGAAGATGAGGAGGAGAAGTATGTACCAAAATTCTAGTATAGAAATAATTTATGGAACAGGAAATAAAGCCAAAGTTGAGGCAATGAAAAAAATAATAAGAGAACATGATTTTAATGTATCAATACAAACATTAAAAGATATTAATTTCAATGAAGAAATAATAGAAGACGGAAAAACATTTGAAGAAAATTCAGAAATAAAAGCAAGAGCAATTCAAAAATTCTGCGAGAAAAATAATATAAAAAATAAAATAATAATAACAGATGATGCAGGACTATGTATAGATAAATTAAATGGAGAGCCAGGTGTATATACAGCAAGATATGCTGGAGAAAATCCAACACAAATAGAAAATATAACAAAAGTTTTAGATAATATGAAACAATATACAAATCCAGAAGATAGATCTTGTACTTTTGTATGCGTATTGACAGCAATTATAATGGAATCAAATGAAAAAATTGTAGCTAGAGGCGAATGTAAAGGTTCAATTGCAATGACTCCAGGAAGATTAGGCGGTCTAACATATGGACCAATATTTATACCAGAAGGCTTTTCAGAACCAATGAGTGAAATGCCAGAAGAAAAATACGAAGCAGTACATAATCACAGAGATATAGCTATGAAAAAGATTATGCAAGAATTAAAAAAACGAATTAAAGAATAAAAAACGACAAAAATTACACTACTATAAAATTTGAAAAAAATCAACCATTAAAACATATCGAATTAGTTAGTATAAATTCAAAAAAATGAGGAAAAATAACTTTAAACAATCTAAAAACAGTTAAAAAGGAAAAATAGAATTTGAAACAAATAAAAACATATGTTAATATAAATACAACAAATGAATAAGTTATTAATTTTCCCTGCATGGTGCGTTTTTGACAGAGTTTTTAGAACCTACAAGTTTTGGAGAAGGGAGCATGATCTCTGAATATGGCGTGTAAGCTTACGAGCTTTATCAGTAAGAAACCCAGAAGTATTTAGGACGGCACCCACCTGTTTTAGGACAGGTCCATAAAAATTCTTATGCATGACGGCTGATGTGGGGTTTTTAATGCCAATATTGGTGAATTGCCAATGTTGGCATTAATTTTGGTTTTATAAAAAATGTTGGGGGAGAAAAATACTTCAACATTTCTATTATTTTAGCCATATGTCCAATCAATAACATACAAATATAATAATTATATAAAAACATTATTATCCAACCAATTTGCACACTTTACAAGAAAAATCAAAAATGCTAAAATAAAGACATTGGAGGAGCTATGAACGTAAAAGAGGCTATAAAATATGGAATAGATAATTTAAAAAAGGTAGATGATAAATCACTTAAAGTAAGACTACTTTTATCTCATTTTATGAATGTTGAAAAAAACTATTTAATAACACATGATAATGAAAGATTATCAGATGAGATAGAAGAAAAATACAAACAAGGAATTAAGAAATTATCTAAAGATGTACCACTTCAATATATAACAAATACTCAAGAATTTTATGGAATGAAATTTAAAGTCAATGAAAATGTTTTAATACCAAGATATGATACAGAAATTTTAATAGAAGAAACCTTAAAAAGAGCTAAAAATCAATATAAAATATTAGATATGTGCACAGGAAGTGGAATTATAGCAATCACATTAGCAAAAAATGTGGAGAAAGCAAATGTATTTGCATGTGATATAAGCCTTGAAGCTCTAAAAGTCGCAAAAGAAAATAATGAATTACATAATACAAATGTTAAATTTATTAACTCAAATTTATTTGAAAATATAGAAGAAAAAAATTTTGATATTATAGTTTCAAATCCACCATATATAACAGAAAAAGAGATGCAAGAACTAGAAAATCAAGTGAAAAAAGAGCCTGAATTGGCTCTATATGGTGGAGTAGATGGACTAGATTTTTATAGAAAAATAACAGAAAAAGCAAAAGACTATCTAAAAAAAGAAGGCTTATTAATATTTGAAATAGGATACAAACAAAAAGAAGATGTTAGCAATATATTAATTGAAAATAAATTTAAAAATATAAAATGTGTGAAAGACTTGCAAGGCTTAGACAGAGTTATAATAGGAGAGAAGGAGTAAATATGTCTTTTTCATCAGAAGTAAAACAAGAGTTAAGTTCAATAAATACATATTCAAAATCTAATTTGATAGAAGCTGAACTAATAGGATACCTAATGTCAGCGAATATAAAAGAAGAAAACGAGAAAATTGAATTTATTACAGAAAATGAATTTAATATTGAGAGAATTTATAAGATTTTATTTAAATTAAAAATAGAATATGAACCAGAAACAAGAAGAAAAACTTTTGTTGCAAAAATTAATAAGCCAAATTTGAGAAATATTGAAGATTTAGAAACAGAAGAAGAGAAAAAAGCATTGATAAGAGGAATTTTTCTAGGAAGCGGATCAATAAATGATCCTACGAAAAAGTATCACTTAGAAATTTTATTAAAGGATAAAGATGTTGCTCAATATATTCAAAATATATTAAAAAGTTTTAATATAAAAGCCAAAATTCTTGAAATGAATAATACAATTTATATAAAAGAAGGCGAAGAGATTTCAAAATTTTTAGCTTTCATAGGTGCACAAAAATCAGTTTTAAAATATGAAGAAATTCGAGTTATGAGAGAAATTCGAAATAATGTTAATAGGCAAGTAAATTGCGAAACAGCAAATTTGAACAAAACAATAAGTGCGTCAGTAATGCAAATAGAAGCAATAAATTATTTGAAAAAAATAAAAAAATATGAAGAATTACCTATAAGCTTGCAAGAGATAGCTGAACTTAGATTAGAATATCCAGAAATGAGCTTGAAAGATTTAGGAAGTTTATTAGAAAATTCTTTAGGAAAATCGGGAGTAAATCATAGATTAAAGAAAATTATAGAAATTGCTGATGAAGCAAAGAAGGAGAATGCATGAAAGAAATAGGATTATATATACACATTCCATACTGTAAAAGAAAATGTTTTTATTGTGATTTTATTTCTTTTTCAGGAAAAGAAGGCACGATAAAAAGATATGTAGAAGCTATAAAAAAAGATATATCAGCTTGTAAATATACGGGATTTAATATAGGAACGATTTACATAGGTGGAGGAACACCATCATTTATTGATTCACAATATATTTTAGAAATAATTGCAAAAGTAAGAGAAAAATTTATAGTAGCTCAAAATGCTGAAATAACAATAGAAGTAAATCCAGGGACAGTAACCAAGGAAAAATTAATTGATTACAAAAAAGCTGGAATAAATAGATTAAGCATAGGTTTGCAATCAACTGATAATGATACATTAAAACGAATTGGAAGAATACATTCTTATGAGGATTTTGTAGAAACATATGATATGGCAAGAGAAATAGGATTTGATAATATTAATGTTGATTTCATGATAGCACTTCCAGAAGAGGATGAATGGAGCGTTGCAATACAAATAAGTGAAATAATTAATTTGAAACCAGAACATATTTCATGCTATTCATTAATTTTAGAAGATGGAACAAGACTAAAAGAAATGGTAGATTCAGGAGAAGTAGAATTACCAACAGATGAAGAAGAAAGAAAAATGTATTGGAAAATGAAAGAGTTACTAGAGGAAAATGGATATGAACATTACGAAATATCAAATTTTTCAAGACCAGGTTATAGATCAAGACACAATATGGATTGCTGGTCTCAAAAGGAATACCTAGGTTTTGGAACAGCAGCACATAGCTACTTCGGCGGAAGAAGATTTTCTAATAAGAAAACAATTGAAGAATATATAGAAAATTACAGTGAAAAAGAAATTGAAGAAGACCAAACAGAAGAAGATATGAAAAAAGAATACATGATGCTAGGACTAAGAAAAATAGAAGGAGTATCAATATCTGAATTTGAACAAAAATTTCAAATTAATCCATTATTCTATTTTAGATTTGAGATAAGCAAATTAGTAGATGAAGATTTAATAGAAATTGACTTAGATAATATAAAATTAACTAAAAAAGGATTAGATTTAGCTAATCTTGTTTGGGAAGAGTTTGTGTAAGAAATATGCTGTTTATAAAAAGAAACTATAAATGACGACCATACGTTGTTATTTTGGTATTAATATTTGACAAGAATTTTTTTAGAAAAAATTAATAAAAGTAAGTTATATAACAGAAAAAGAGCCATGCTTTTGTAGCATGGCTCTCGTCGTGATTAAAGATAATCACGAACCAGGATTGCGTTTTCCACGAGTTTAGTAAGTTTCGTATAAAAAGGAGCGGTCTCATCGTTAAATTTTGCTTCGTCTTTGGGTAATAATCCGCAGGAAGTCAAAAAATAAAACGAGACTATAGGATGTGTGGCGTTTTCCGGAAGAACACCGGCGTATTCGCCGTTCAGTTTGCGGACATACTCTTCACGGAAGATAATTGCCGGAAACTTCTTGGCAACCAACTGCTTTACAGCATCGATGTTGAGAAAACCGGTACCTACATTGCCATAGTCTACACCTGATTCATCGAGTTTCAAACACTTTAAAATCAAATTGATGCAGACATCACGACCACATTCTTTGATTTCTCCGTTTGGTGCAAATACCTTTGAGTAACATTCAAGAAAATCGTTTTCCCGTTTCATAGTGATACCTCCTATTCTAAAAAAGCTTTTACAACGGGTGTCTAAAGGTTCATTAATATGAGTCTTTGTAGGGATATTATACACTCATCGACTAAATTTGTAAATAATTTTAAGTAAATTAGCAAATACTATTGACAATTGCTAAAAATAGATATAATATATATAAAGAATTTAGCAAAGACACATAAAGAGTGCTAAAAATAAAAGAGGTAGTAAAATGGTTGAAAATCTTGATAATAGAAAAAAAAGAATACTTCAAGCAATCATAGAAGAATACATTGATACTGCAGAGCCTGTAAGCTCAGGAAATTTAGTAAAAGAATTGAATTGCAGTAGTGCTACAATAAGAAATGAAATGGCTGAATTAGAAAAAATAGGTTTCATTGAAAAGCCATACACATCAGCTGGAAGAATACCATCTCAAAAAGGATATAGATATTATATAGATGAATTATTAAGAGATGATAAATTAACTAAAAAAGAAATGCAATATATAAAAAATAAACTAGAAACAACAGTAAACGATTTAGAAGATTTAACAAAAATAGCAACAACAACATTATCAGAATTAACACATTATACGACAATTGCTATAGGACCTAAAATAGAAAAACATACAATATTAGATGTTAAATTCGTATTATTAGGAAGCAAAGTTATGATGGCGATAATCTTAACAGACTCTGGAATAATTCGTGAAGCAATCATAAAATTCGATGAAGATGTTACAGAAGAACAAATTAAAAATCTAAATACAATATTCGCAAACCATATGGTTGGAAAACCAATAGAAGAAATTGGCGGAAATGTTGAAGAATTTATATCTACACAAATGAATAGTAGTATAGCAGTTATAAAGAAAATAATAGAAGAAATAGATAAATTATTTAAAGAAAGCGAAGAAGTTTATTTAGAAGGAACAAACAAATCATTTGACTTACCAGAATTTCAAAAAGCAGATTTAGCTAAAAACTTCATGAACGTCTTAGATGCCAAAGATTTAGTATCAGAAGTACTAAATACAGGAATAGCAGAAGATATTAATGTTTATATAGGAAATGAATTACATGATGAAAAATTAAAAGATTTTAGTGTAGTAACATTTAACCATTTACTAGGTGATAAAGATATAGGAACAATAGGAATAATCGGGCCAACAAGAATGGATTATTCAAAAGTTATTTCTATAATGAAATATATAAGCAAAAAAATAAAAGAAGACTATGAAGATGACAATAAAAATTAATTAAGAAAGAAGGGAAAAAGATGGCAGAAAAAGAAAAAAACACAAAAGACGAGAACGAAGTTAAGGCAGAAAATGTTGAAAAAGAAACAGAAGTTATCGAAAACGACATTGAAAAAGAATTAGATGAACTTAATGATAGATACAAGCGATTATTTGCTGAATTTGAAAACTACAAAAAAAGAAACATGAAAGAAAGAGAATCTTTAAGAAATATGCTTACATCGGACATAATGATGAGCATATTACCAATAATAGATAATCTAGAAAAAGCAATAAGCACTGGAACTAAGGATAAAGCATATGAAGAAGGAATAAAATTAGTGTTAAAACAATTAAAAGATGTTTTAGCATATAATGGAGTTAAAGAAATTGAAACAGTAGGAAAAGAATTTGATCCAGAACTTCATGAAGCTGTAAGTCATGTAACAGACGAAAAGCTTGGAAAGAACATTATAAAAGAAGAATTCAGAAAAGGCTATATCATAGGAACTAAAGTAATTAGACATTCTATGGTTATAGTTGCAAATTAGTTTTTAATTTTAAAAAATATAAATTGTACAAAAGAACAAATTTAAGATAGATGAAATAAGGAGGAATAAGAATATGTCAAAAATTATAGGTATTGACTTAGGAACAACAAACTCATGTGTAGCCGTAATGGAAGGTGGAGAAGCAGTTGTAATTCCAAACCCAGAAGGAAATAGAACAACTCCATCAGTAGTTGCATTTTCACAAAATGGTGAAAGATTAGTTGGACAAATTGCAAAACGTCAAGCAGTAACAAACCCAGATCATACAGTAATCTCAATTAAAAGAGATATGGGTACAGATAAAAAGGTAAAAATCGAAGGTGATGAATTTACACCTCAAGAAATATCAGCAATGATATTACAAAAATTAAAATCAGATGCTGAAAATTATTTAGGAACAGAAGTAAAACAAGCAGTTATTACAGTTCCTGCATACTTCAGTGATAGCCAAAGACAAGCAACAAAAGATGCTGGTAAAATAGCTGGACTAGAAGTTTTAAGAATTATAAACGAACCAACAGCTGCAGCACTTGCATTTGGTATGGATAAAGCAGATAAAGATCAAAAAATAATGGTATATGATTTAGGTGGAGGTACATTCGATGTTTCTATCCTAGACATAGGTGATGGTGTATTTGAAGTTTTAGCTACAAGCGGAAACAATAGACTTGGTGGAGATGACTTCGATCAAAAAATTATAGAATATCTAATTGCAGAATTCAAAAAAACAAACGGAATTGATTTAAGTACAGATAAAATGGCAATGCAAAGATTAAAAGAAGCTGCTG
>USQZ01000009.1 GCA_900556975.1 uncultured Clostridium sp.
ACTACTTATCGCTGCTTTCTTCCGAATCTGACGAGGTTCATAGCTTTTCATCGAATCATACTCTCCACTCAAAAGCTATCACTTATACCGATAATGATTATATAATGATATTTGAGTTTTAGCAAGTCTTTTTATTCACTTCTTTTAAAAATTATTTTTGAAAAGTCTGTTATTTGATTATCAATAACTCCTTTTTCTTTGAATTCACCTACTGGTAAGTCTATTGTTAATGTTCCTTTATATTTTTCTTTTTCGCTTACTTGTAAGATTATGTCCATTGTTGCTTTTATTTTTATGTCTTCTTGATTTATTTGTGCTTTTTCTAATAAAGTTCCGTTGTATTGAATTTCTGTGTCTTCGTTTGAAATGTATGTGCCTATGTTTTTATTGCTTATTCTAAATGCAATCATTCCGCCATCTTGACAGAATTCTTGTTTTTCCATGTTGTCTGATGTGTTTGCTGAATATTCTATTTCCTTGTCTAAGTAGTTTTGTGTGCTATCTTTGAAACATGTTTTTAGGTTGTTGCTTGTTGGAATTAATACTTCTGTGTTTCCTATTTCTTTTACTTTTTCTATTTTCATGTTTTCTATTTTTATGCTTTCTATTTTTTGCTCTACTTTGTCATTTTTTTTGAAATATATATATATATCGTTGTCTTGTTCTAAGTTTAGATCCCATAGGTTTTCACTTTGATTGCTTTTTGCGTTTATTGAACTTTTTATTATTACTTTATCTAGTTCTAATGGCAAGTTTTTTTCGCCTTCTACGTTGTATTTTATCATTAATAGTATAGAAACTGATATTGCGATTAATAGAAATGATATAAATATATATTTTTTTATTATTCTTTTCTTGACTTCATTTTCCATTATTCTTTCTCCTCTTTGAAAGATTTTCTCTTTCTTAACATTTTAAAAAAATCTTGTAGAATTTGTTTACATTCTTTTTCTAAAACGCCATATTCAACTTGTACCTCATGATTAAATTTATGATCTTTAAATAAATTTAGAACTGATCCGCATGCTCCTGTTTTTTCATCCATTGCTCCAATATATACTTTTTTTATTCTTGCTTGAATAATTGCGCCAGCGCACATGGGACATGGTTCTAGGGTTGTATACATTTCACATTCTGAAAGTCTCCATGCTCCTAATTTTTTGCTTGCTTTTTTTATTGCTCTTATTTCTGCGTGTTCTGTTGTGTCGTTTTTTATTTCTTTCATATTATGTGCTCTTGCTATTATTTTTCCGTCTTTTACTATTATTGCTCCGATTGGCACTTCTTCTTTTTCGTATGCTTTTTGTGCTTCTTTCAAAGCTTGTTTCATTAATTTTTCTGTTTCCATTTTGTTTCCTTTTTATTTTTCACATATTACGATTGTAGCATATAATTATGTAAACGTCAACTTGTGCTATTCTTGTTGCCTCTAGCGTTTCCTTTATTTAAGTATTTTTTGCAAGGAAAAGCATTAGTTGTAAATTACTAACTAATGCTTTTTCTTTAAAGTTAAATCGGTTTACTGTTTACTGAGCTTAAGCTTAATGGCTCTTTCTTCTATTGATCCATCATACTGTGGTTCATTAATTTGTACCATAATATCTTTGGGAAGTTTTATTGCAATTCTTATAGGAAGCTTTGAAAATGGTCTTCCATATAATCTTCCTTGGTCAGAAGCCCATTCTAGTCCCATAATTTCCTCGTAGTACTTGCCGTCATTTATTTTAAGGCGTTGTTTATAACTAAATGTAGCTGCTAAATAATAATATTCTTTACTGGTTGTTAGTTTTTCATCTAATGTATCAAATATTTTATCATTTATAGGTATTGCTTTTGCTGTTAGTCTTTTGTTGTCATAAATTTTGGCGTATCTTTCTAGAAGCTTAACTCCATTCTCATATTGGTTTTGACCAATGATTCTTAATGTGTTATAGACTTTAGTTTCTGGGAAAATCTTCAACTCAAATTTACTGCTATTTGTTGCAATAAGATATGGTTGATATTCGTTATCTTGCTTTAGAAGTATTGGGTGCCATCCGCCTAAATTATATTCTGTTTCTGTAATCTGCCATTCATTTGTATTAGTTTCTTCTGGGCTAAAACTTACTTCGGCTTTGTCTGGAATGTACTCAATCAAGTCTGCGACAGAAATTATTTGGGCTTGTATTGCTTCTATAAGTGGTACCCACATTGTTTTGCTTTCTTTGCAAGTTTCAAACGAGCTTCTTGGATATAATTTAAATCCATTTTCTTTGGATTTTCCTGCTTGTTGTTCTATTTTCACAATTGTATCTGGTGGAATAAAGAGCATTGGCTGTACATTCTTGTAGCCTCTTTTTAAATTTTTCTGTTTTGCGGAATATACCATTATGTTGTCGCGAACTAATCTATGTGGAATTTCTCCGATTAATTTTGCTGTTGGTACTATTCCTGTGGCTTGCAGGGATTTATTTTTATATAAATTTGCAAAGCGTTCAAGGGTATCAAGGTTTATCTTGCAATCTTCTGATACACTTAGAGTTGCTTTTGTTACTTTGTCAGCAACTAAGAGTACACCAAAATCTTTATAGATAACTGCATGCCATCCCAGATTAAATTCTGTTTGCTTTTCTGCTTTGTTCAGAATATCGCTTCGTATGTATATTCTCCGTTCTTTGTCTGGTTCATATGCTATAAATTCGTCTGGTTTGATTAAACCTTTCTTTAGTGCTGTTATTATTGGCATATACATATGCGCCTCTCCTTTCATTTTTAATATGATACTAATTTTTTTCTTACCTTTTAACTCCTCCTTTTCTAAACCATAACTATGGTAGGATATTTTTATTGTTACGTATTTGATAGTATATCATGGTTTATATAGCTTTGTCTAGCTTTACATAATATTACTTTGGCTATAATTAAAAAAGTTGAAAATTTTCCTATTTTTAGGTGAATTTTCAACTTTTATTATAATCTTTATATTTATTCTATCTTACGCTAGTTTTCTTTTTGATTTCTCTATTGCTAATATCATTAACATTGATAAAATAGCTATTCCAATTAATGTTGTAATTTCATCTCCTGTTGCTGGTACATTTTTCAATTCTTCTTTTTTATCTTCTGTATTTTCTTCTTTGCTATTTTGTACTTCTATTACATCATATGGTTTATATGTATTTATTCCATCTGCTTCATTTCCTAATATAAAGTATATTGGTTGTACATTTTGATTGTATCCACTTAAAAATCCTGTCTCTACTAATGCATATGCTTTTCCTAGTTCAAGTACCCAGCCATCTTTGAATGAATTACCATATACAATTATTCTTCCTTGGCTATCTGTTATGTATCTTACTTTTTCGCCATTTTTATTTAAAATTACTTTTCCTAGGCTAAATGTTCCATCAGGATTTCTTATTGCTTCATATAATGTAAATTCTACACCTTCTAGATCTTTTCCTGTTTTTGCATCTGTTTTGTGTATTATGATTGCTCTGTTATTGGCTTTTCCTTCTCCTACAACTCTTACTGATAATGTTTTATTTACTGTCTTTCCACTTCCTAATCCTGATACTGATGCTGTATTTGAAATCTCAACGTCATCTCCAACACCTTGTACGTCTGTTAAATATGTTATTTCAATGTATTTTCCGTCTGGTACTGTAAAAATTATTGTTCCGTCTTTTTCGATTTTATATATTGCTTTTATTATTTCTCCATCTGCTTTTAAAATTATTGAAGATGGTTTAATTTGCATACGTGACATTTTATCTACAATTGTTATTGTGTCTGAGTTTGGATCCATGTCATATCTTTCTTTGTTTACTTTTATAACAAATTTTCCAACATAATTATTATCGATTGTAGGATTGTCTATTATTTCTTTTGTTATAGGATTATATGTGTATGTGCTTGTTACTGTGTTTGATGTTGCATCTTTGAATGATGCTGTATTTTTTATTAATAATGTATGGTCTGTATTTTCATATGTGTCTTGTTTTAAACTTTCTAATGCATCTTCTCCCTTAACAACGATTTTATATTTTATGTAATAATATTTATAGTATTTTGTTGCATTGCTTGCTGTAACTTCTCTTAATGGTACATCTAATGATATTTCTTCTCCATTAGATATCCTTGCTAGTATTGATTTGAATAAACTTAAAATTGAGTTATAACCCACATAATTACTATCTGAACCATAAATTTCTATGCTTGATTCGTCTATCTTAAAGTATTTGTTTGCACTTAATATATCTCTAATTGTTATTGTGTCTGAATCAATGCCACTTATTTTTAAAATATATGTATATGATGGTGCTCCTTTTTCATCTATTGTTTTTTCAATTTCTTGTTTACTTATTGTTGGTATTGTACTTGGATATGTTACTCTAGCTGTTGATATTGTTGTACCTGTATTTTGTGCGTTTTTTACTGTGTTAACGTGATCTGTCCATCCTTCTACATTTCTATTTGATCTTGTTATTATTTTTATTACTAATTTTCCTATTGTATCTTTTGTTATATTTTTAATTGTAAAGATTACTTGATGCGTTACTTCATCAAATCTGCTTTCTACTGTTGCTCCTCCTGATTCTCCAATCCATTCATAAGAACTATTTACGTATTCATCATAATTATTTTTGTAGTTTGGTAATATATCTGTTATTGTTGCATCAAATTTGTCTTGTCCTTTTGCTTCATATTTACTTTCTATATTCCATGTTATTTCATTTTTTTCTGAGTCTATTTTTTCAACATTTTTATTAATTGTATTTGTACTTTGTGGACATGTTACTGTTGCTCCATCATATTGTGTTGATGCTCCATTTCTTTCTAATTTTACACTATTTCTATGTGATGTCCATCCACTAATTTCTCTGTTGAATTTTGTTACTACTTTTATTACCAATCTTCCTGTTGTGGCTCTTGTTATATTTTTAATTGTAAATATTACACTGTTTGTTGCTTCGTCAAATACTTTTTCTACGATTGCTCCTCCTGATTCGCCTTCCCATTCATAAGAGCTGTCTAAATATATGTCTTTATAAACTTTTGAATTTATTGTTGTTTGTGGTAATGTATCTGTTATTTTGGTTTCAAAGTTTGCTGTTCCTTTTGCATTAAATTTCGCATCTATTTTCCATGTAACTTCATCTTTATCTGAATCTATTGCATCTACTGTTTTGTTTATTGACGTATTGCTTTTTTCCATATATGCATATGTATTATCTGTATCTGTTTTGTCAAAGGCTTGCACTTCTACATTATTGTAATGATATAACCATGATTCATCTTCTCTATTAAATTTAGTTTTTAATCTTATAATTAGTTTACCTGTTGTATTTTTTGTTATATTTTTAACTGTAAATATAATTTTATGTAATGTTTCGTCATATTTACCTTCTACTGTCGCCCCTCCTGACTCGCCTTCCCATTCATGTGTGAATCCTATATATTCATCTTTATGGGTACCATTTTTAGGCAATGTGTCTGTTATATTAGCTGTATAAGAATTATCATCTGATTCCCTAACATCAAAATTTGTTGATATTCTCCATGTAACTTCATCTGTTTCTTTATCTACATTTTCTGTTGATTTTATTATTTCTACTGTGTTTTGTGGACAATTAACGTCTGCTGTTACTGTTTTGTCTTCTACAATTCCTGTTACTTTTCCTGTGTTTGTGTGTATATTCCAGTCATTTATTTCTCTATTAAATTTAGTTATTACTTTTACAATTAATTTTCCTGTTGTTGCTTTAGCTATATTTTTAACTGTAAATATAACTTGGTGTGTTAATTCGTCATAAACTTTTTCTACTGTTGCTCCTCCAGCTTCGCCTTCCCATTCATAACTTGAATCTACATATATATCATAATATATTTTTCCATTTATTGTTTTGCTTGGTAATATATCTATAACTTTTGCTTCGTGTGTTTCATCGTCTTTAATATCAAAATCTGTAGATATTTTCCATGTAACTTCGTCTGTTTTATTGTCCGTTTTCTCTACGGATTTGCTGATTGTATTATTATTTGGTGTTTGTGGTTTGTTAAATATTGCAGTTGCATTACTTGATCTTATACCATCAATGCCTTTAAGTGTTACTCTATTAGTATGACTTTCTCCGTCAATAATCTCACCTTCTGATGTTGTTGTTACATATATTACAAGTCTTCCTGTTGTTGTACTATCAATTCCCTCTACAATACATATTAATTTATGAGTTGCTTTATCATATGTTATTGTTACTGTTGCAGAACCTTTTTCTCCAATCCATTCATATCTATGTGATTCATATTTATCTGCTGAATCTAATGTATCTGTTATTGTTGCTGTATGCTTATTTTGATCAGATTTTACTATGCTAAAGTCTGCATTTATTTTCCATTCTATTTGTTTATTTAGCTCATTTTTTGAATTTACTGATTTTTCAATTGAACTTTTATTATATTTGCATTCTGCATAGTCTGAAGCCGATTTAGTATCTCCAACTCCTGATAAAGTTACTCGGTTTGTATGTGTTGTCCAATTACTATTTTCTTTATTAAATATTGTTTTTAATTCGATAATTAATTTTCCTGTTGTTAATTTACTGATATTAGAGACTGTTGCAATTAATCTATGGTTTACTTCGTCATAACGTATTTGTACTTCGGCTCCTCCTATTTCGCCTTCCCATCTATATGAATGGCTTAAATAGGTATCATATTTTCCATTATAGTTTGGTAATGTGTCTATTATTGTACCTGTATACTTATTAATGTCATTATCTTTAACATTGAATTTTGCTTCTATTTCCCATGTAACTTCATCTTTTGTTTCATCTACATTTGTTACATTTTTGTTAATTGTGCTTCCTGGCTTAATTCCAGGTCCTTTAACTGTTGCACTTTTTACAACTGATGATATTTCTTCTTCTTTTTCATTTTTTAGCATTGCTTTATTAATATTAACTAATGTTGTGTATCCACTATTTGCTGAATTTAATATTTCTATAACTGTTGAATATTCTATTGATGTTAAATCTTTTTCTGTTATTTTGTATTTCCATGATCTTGCTTTTAATAAATTTGTTGTTACATTTCCATTTTCATCATATAATGTAATTTGGATATTATCCCATTTTATTAATTTTTTATATCCCTCTTTATTTGTTAATGTTATTCCTTCTCCTGAATAATAAAGATCTGAAAAATCTGATCCTGCAGTTTTTCCTAGTTTATCTTCTATTACTGCTCCTGTTGTATTTCCTTTTCCTTGACTATTAATTTTTAATTTCCAATCTATTGTATTTATATATTTGTCACCTGTTTCGTTTACTTCTGGTTCTGTTGGTGCGCTTGATGCTGTTTTATCTATTGTCCATGGAATTACTTCTCCTGTATATGATATTGTTGCTGTGTCTATTCCACCTTCATTACTTCTTACTGTTACTGTGTTTGCTGATTGGTCAGCTGTCATTGCTTTGTTTATGCCTATACTATCATAATTTATTTTTGCTGAATATGTTAAATATGCTACTTCTCCTTCATGCATTATATGATTTATTATATATTCAAATCCGCTTAAATCATCATTCACTTTGTTTTCTGTTACACTTGTTAATGATGACGTTGTTGTTCCATATTTTAAACTTCCTTTTTCATATGTAAGAAATTTTGAGTTTGCTAGTTTATCTATTATTGTTACATTGCTATTTATTCCTGTTTTTGATGTTATTTTTAATGTATAGTTTAATAAATCTCCATTTTTTTCTACTGATTTTGTTACATTTATATTGGCTTGATTATATTCAAATGTAGGTTGTACTTTGTCGCTGAATATTATTTTCTTTTCTGTTCCTCCATCGTTTACTTTCATATTAACTTTGAATTTAAATGTTGTATCTCCACATGCTGTTAATTTTTCGTAATTAGGATCTTCTTCATTAAATGTTACTGTTACTGTGTTATTACTTGAATTAACTTTCATTGAATTTCCATATATCGTCCAACTTTGTCCGTTCTCATCCTTTAATATGATATCAAATAAAGTTCCTCCTTCATTTGATAGTTGAATTGCTGCTCCTCCTATTTGCTTTGGTAATGTATATGTAAGTGAGCCTGTATCTTGAAATTGTAATTGATTTTCTTTTTCTGCAAATACCATTTGTATTGTATATGTTTTTCCATTTTCTAACACTGGCGGAAAATCTTCCACTTTTACAAGAAAATCATTTAAACTACTACTTGTTTGATATGCTGCTTGTGTTTGTGTACAACAGCATAATAACATTACTATTATTCCTATTATAATTCCAACTACTTTTTTCATATTAGATATTCCTCTCTTTTTTACCTATACAAACTCATTTTAATATTTTTACATGTTTTGTCAATCTACTATTTCTTTTTATAAATTGCTGAATCTATTTATTTCCCTAGCTTTTTTCTTTTGTAAAATTGCTTTTATATCTTTTTTATTAAATTTTTTATAAATATTTTATTTTATTTTTTCAATTTTTTTTTTTGCTTACGGTTAGACCTTTTGGAATTTTTTCTTATTTTTTGCTTATTGCTTTTTTTATTTTTTATATATACAATTTTTACGGAGGAGAAAATTGTTATGGAAAATTTTAATGATAATTTGGATACGCAACATAATTATGAAGTTTATACTGATAAGGCTTCTAAGTTTTTAACTTTTAGTATTGTTTTATTAGCTCTTAGTTTAATTTCATATTTATTTGCTTTGCTTGTTTTGGATAATTTCGATTTTGGATTTATTTTTGAACTATTTGCATTTGTTTGTGTTGTCGTTGCTAAAAATGCTTTAATTGATAAAAAACTTTCACTTTCGAAAAAAACTATTATTGCTTCTATGTGTTCTCTTGGGTGGCTTCTTGTGTACGATTTTATTGACTTTTTTGTTAATATTAATGAAATTATGCAAGAGGTTGAGCAGTATTATCTTTCCGCTGATAATCAATTATATTATTTAACACCTTATTTAGTTGATGTGGCGTTGATTGCATTAATTGTTATTCTTTATAAAGCTTTTTCAGCAATTTCTTATGCTGATGGTACTAAAAAGCATGAAGATTATTCAGATTCTTTTTATGATAAATTGTAATTTTATAAAAGACTATTGATAAAAATATTTTTAGATACTTTGTCAAGCGTATAAAAAAACAGCAAACTGTATATAGTTTGCTGTTTTTATTATTTTATATTTTGTTCTTCGTCGAATAAAACTTTGTCGTCTTTATATATTTCTTCTCTTTTATTTTGGTTTGTAATTATTTTAGTAATTAAGAATATTATCATTAAAAATGTTAGTGCTTGTATTCCTATATATAATGTTGTTTTTAATTTAAAGTTTTTATATGCTGCGACGCTTTGTTCTATATATGCTTCTTTTTCTGATACTATTTTTACTCCTGATAGTCCAACATTAACTTTTTTGTTGTTTTTAGGCATTTCTTCATGATATTCGTATTGATTATAAAACTCTTCAAATTTTTCTGTTGTATATGTTTTATCTAAATCGCTTTTTATTACTAAGTTTATACATATTATTGAGAAAATTAATATTGCTAGTATGGTTAGTCTTTTTACGAGTGCTTCTTTATTTTTTGAGAAAAATAATATTATTCCTGCTATTCCTATTGTTGCGATTGTGCTTACTAGCTGTATTGTTAGGAATTCTTTTTTAGTTTCTGCAATTGGATCATTGAATGAAACTTTGTATGCAAATAGGTATACTCCAAATGCTAGTACTAAAAATAGTAGTATCGCTACTATTTGCCAAATGAAAAATCCTTTATCATAAGTTACGATTATATAATTTCTGGTCCAATAGTTTGTGTAATGTGGGGCGTTGTAGCCATCGTTTTGGTTTGGCCCTGAATTATTATCTCCTATGTTTCCAATATTAATATTGGGTACTGAACCTCTATTTCTAAACATTTTCTTTCCCCTTTTCTTTTGGCTTGGTTGGTGTTTAAGCCTTCTTTAGTTAATATTAATAAAACACTACATTTTTTCTGTCCTAATGTAGTGTTTTCATCTGGTGCACTTAGAGGGAATCGAACCCCCGGCCTCTCCCTTAGGAGGGGAGCGCTCTATCCTACTGAGCTATAAATGCATTTTTCTTTTTTAGTAATCAATTTATATTCTAGGAAGTTTTTCTTCCTAGAATATAAATTAAATTTTTATGCATTTAATTTTTCTACTAATTCATCAACATCTATTCCGTGTACTTCACATGCTTCTTCTAATGTTTCATCATGTGCTGCCATGCATCCTAAACAATGCATTCCTGCTTCTAAAAGAATATCTGCTTTTTCTGGGTGTTCTTCTAATAATTTTCCTATTTTTATTGTTTTTTCTATCATTGCAAAGAGACCTCCTTTTTTTAATCTTTTTCATTTTAGCATATTTTTTAAAAAAAGTATAGACAAATTGATTTTTTTGTTGTATTATTTATTTGCTTTAAGGAATTTTTTTCCATATTAATTATTTGTGTATTTAAAAAATTCGATACTGTTTTTCACTGGAGGTTATGTTTGAATTTTTTAATTAATTTATTTTTTATCACTTTTTGTATTCAAATTTTTATTATATTTTATTTTTTATATTCGATTTTTGAATTTCTTTTTATACAATCAAAGCAAGGTTTCAAATTAAATTTAAAAAATAAACAATGAAAAATTTTATTATTAAATTCTTTTTTGTAAATTATTTTTCTATACTTTTTTCGTGTATTCTTTTTCTTTTTTTATCGCCAATTTTTGATGCTACTTCTATTATTTTTCCATATTCAATTAATCCTTTTGATATTTGTGAAAAATATCCTCAGCAATGGTTTTATTTAAAAAGAGTATATATTTTTACTTGTTTTTTCTCATTTTTAATTGTTTCAAATTCGCTTTATTCTTTTTTTAAAATGTTGTTATTTCCTTTTATAAATTTTAATAAAAAAGCTGAGAATATCAACAAAAATAATAATAATTTTTGCTCTTTGATGGTTGGAAAAAATATAAGAAATGAATTGGTTTCTATTCCTATTAATGGGTTGTATCAGAATGTTTTAATTACTGGTTCAATTGGCTCTGGAAAGACCTCATCTTTATTATATCCACTTACTGAACAATTATTGAATTTGAATTTTTCTAATAAGTATAAATCTGCTTTTTTAATATTAGATGTTAAAGGAAATTATCATAAGTTTGTAAAATCAGTTTGTCAAAAGTATTATCATTTGAGTGATTTATTTATTATAAGTCTGAATGGCTCTGTAACATATAATCCTCTTGATAAGCCTAATTTAAAGCCTTACGTGTTGGCAAATAGGCTGAAATCTATTTTGCTTTTATTTAGTCCTGAACAGACAGAATCTTTTTGGCTTGATAAAGCTGAGCAAGTTTTAACTGAAGCTATTAAATTGTGTAGAATTTATAATAATAACTACGTTACTTTTACAGAGCTTCATAAATTAATAATGTCTAAATCTTATTATCAAGAAAAGATTGATTTATTAAAAAATTCTTTTTACGAAAATTCTTTGAATTCTTCTAATATTTCTGACTTATTTACATGCATTTCTTTTTTCGAAGATGAATTTTTTTCATTAGATGATCGAACTCAATCTATTATAAAATCCGAAATATCAAGAATTACTAATGTTTTTATCTCTGACGAGGATATTTCAAGAGTTTTTTGTCCTCTACAAAAAGATATTTCTTTTCCTGGATTTGAATATATCTTAGCTAATCATAAAGTTGTTGTTTTGGATATGAATATATCTAAATATAGCATGCTTTCGAAGATTATATCTGCTTATTTAAAAATTGATTTTCAATCAGTTGTCTTAGAGCAACTTTCAACTGATAAAAACGTTTTACCGTCTTGTTTTATATGTGATGAATATCATGAATATGTTACAAAAAGTGATTCTGATTTTTTCGCACAATCGAGAGAGGCTAAATCTATTAATATAGTTGCTACTCAATCCTATTCTTCTATTCTTAATACTCTTAAGGACAAAACTTGCACAACTGTTTTGATTCAAAATCTTGTTAATAAATTTTGGTTTCGTACAGATGATCCTTTTACAATTGATGAAATTCTTAAGCAAACTGGAAAAGAAGAAAAAGAAATTATTTCACGTACAATATCAGAAAATGCAAGACAAACTAATTATAATTTTTTATTTAATAGCTTTTTTTCAAAAGATTCTAATCTTTCTGAAAGTATTAATACGTCTTCTCAAAAGGACTTCATATACGACACTAGCTTTTTCTCACGTTTTTTAAATACTTTTTCTTGTCTTGCTTTCATTTCAACTGGCTCTTCTATTTTGCCTTTGCAACAATTATCTCTTATCCCATATTTTAAAAGAAAGGATGTGGTTTTATGAAATATAAAAAATTTATTTTATTATTTTCACTATTTATTATTTTACTTTTTTTATTTGCACCTTTATCTTTTGGTGCTTCTTATCCAAAGTTAATTTCTACATTGAATTCTGCATTTGAAAAAATTGAATCTTGGATTTTAAAAATCTCAACTCCTGCAGCTGCAATCTCAGTTGGCTCAGGTGTTTTGATGAAAAAATTCAGCTTTGGTGATGAAGAAAGAATTAGAACTGGTAAGCGTTTAATTCGTGGTTCTTTGTTTTCTTATGCTTTTATTCTTTGTATAGATTTAATTTTATCAACTATTAATACTTTATTAAGTTAGGAGGTCTTATGCAGTATGAAAATTTTCCGGAGATTGCTAGTAATTTAATCTCTTCATTAGTAAATAGTTTACTAACCTCTTTAGATTCAAATGTTTTTTCTGTTTTAGACGAATTAGCTTTTATAAAATCAGACTCTATTGCAGATACATATTTTAATTCTTTTTTTACTAAACAATTTAATATAATTAAATTGTCTGAGGCTTTGCTATTTGGTTTTTTGCTTTATTATGCAATTAGTTATTTATTTTCTTTTTTAACTTGCTCTCATTTTCAAAAGCCGCTTTCTTTTATCTCTAGATTGTTCTTTTCAGCTTTACTTATCCACTTTTCTTTACCAATCTGTGAAAAAGTTATAGATTTCTTTTACTTAATTTCTTCTATTTTGCGTACCATAGGTTTATATATATTTCCTTTTGAATTATCGTTTTCTATTTTATATGAAAAAATTTCAAAATTATTTTTTGCAAATTTAACTTTACCTTTTAAATTCTTTTCGTTTGATGGAATATTAAAATCTTTTCTTTCTTTTGGTTTCGTTAATTTGTTATTTACTTATTCTATAAGGTTTATTTTTATTAAAATATTAGTTCTTTTATCTCCAATTGCTTTCTTGTCTTTATGTTTAGATCAGTCAACGTGGATTTTTAAAATATGGCTTAAAAACTTTATTGCTCAACTGTTTACTCAGATAATTATTTGTGTTGTTTTACTAATTATTTATTCTTTAGACACTGTTTCTAATCCTACAATGGTTAAGCTTTTGTACATTGCTTCTGTTGTATGTTTAATGAGAGCTAGTTCTTTTGTAAAAGATTTTTCTTCTGGATTTACTTCAGATGTTTCTTCTACTTTTTCTTCTATTAAAAATATGTTTCTATAAAGGAGGTTTTTATGCATTTTATTTTTCCGAAAAATTATGATTTTTCTTTTAAATTTCTTGGTATATTCAATTATTCTTCGATTTTTCTTAATATAATTTGGGCTAGTTTTTTATATTTTTTTATATCTTTTTTATTTAAATCTTTAATTATAAAATTTTATGTTTTTCTTGTTTTATTTTTACCTTTTTTCTTATTTTCTGTTTTAAATAAATCTTCTGAAAATATCTTTATTGTTTGCTCGTTTTTCTTTAAATATTTATTTCGACCTAAGGTATTTTTTTATGATAAAAGATTTTGAGTTTTATTGTAAATAAATTGTTTTGATGATATAATTTCATAAGCTTTACTTGAAAGTTTTAAATACTATGTTAAAGGTGGAATTTTTATGAAGTTAGAACAAAATGATAAATCTATTTTATTTTCTAATACTGAAATACCTGATGTTTTTTTTACAGAATATTTGTCATGCGCAAATGGGGATTACATCAAGGTTTATTTATACATTCTATTTTTATCTAAATATGATAAAGATATAAAAATAAATGATTTGTCTAAGAAGCTTTCTCTTCCACTAAAAACTATTCAAGAAGCTTTTAAATATTGGGAAGAGGCTGGTGTTCTTATAAAAAAGCATACTGGATATATCTTAGTAAATTTACAAGAAGTAGAGCTTTTAAAATTATATACACCTAAACTTACTTCTTCTCCTGAAGATATTAAGAAAAATGCAAAAAATCAATATAGAGCAAAAGCTATTGAAAATATAAATACTCAATTTTTCCAAGGGATTATGTCTCCATCTTGGTATAGTGATATTGATATGTGGTTTAAAAAATATAATTTTGATGAACAGGTTATGCTTGCTTTATTTAATTATTGTTTTGATCATTCTGCTTTACATAGAAACTATATTCAAGTTGTTGCAGATAGTTGGTATAAAAATAATATTAGATCTTTTTCTGATTTGGATAAATACTATGAAAAGCAGGAAAAAATATCTTCTGTTAAAAAATCTATTATTAAAAAATTAGGTTTAAATAGAAATTTAACTGTATACGAAGATGCTTATGTTGAGAAATGGACTATTGATTATGGTTATTCAATGGAGATTATCGAGATTGCGCTTAAGAAAACTACATCAAAATCTAATATAAATTTTGAATATTTAAATAAGATGATTACTGATTGGCATGACAGAAATTTAAAAACAGCTACAGAAATTCAAGAATATATTAAAGAAAATAAACATAAACAAGAACAAATTAAGGATTTGAAAAAACAAACAAATTATAATAACTCTAACCAAAGAAATTATGATAACTTTGATAATTTATATGCTAATAATTAGAAAGGATATTATGGATAATACTATTTTAAAACAATTATTAACTGAATATGATTCTAAAAGAATGCATGCTCTTGAAGATTTAGAAAATAGGAAAAAAACATTAAGAGAATCTTCTGCTGAGTATGTTCAACTTGAGAAAAATCTTCAATCTCTTTCTTTAGATTCTTTGAAATCAATGCTTTCTTTATCGTCTGAAGAAAAAGAAAAAAAGCTTAAATCGTTACAAGAAAAAACAGATAAAATTACAAATGAAAAAGCTATGTTATTAAAAAAGCTTAATTTACCTCAAGATTATTTATTGCCTCATTTTGATTGTCCTCTTTGTAAGGATACAGGTTATCTTAACAATTCTTTGTGTTCATGTATTAAGCAAAAATTGTATGATATTGAATATAATAAATCTAATATTGGAAATATAAGAACAGAAAATTTTGATAATTTTAATTTTGATATATATTCAGATGAACCTAATCCATCTTTATATCATTCACAATTTTCTCCTAGAGAAAATATTAAAAAAATATATGATATATCTCAAAAATTCGTTAAAAATTTTGATTCACCTGATGAGAAAAATTTAATGTTTTTGGGACCTACTGGTTTAGGTAAAACTTTTTTATCTAACTGCATTGCTAAAGAAATATTGGACTCAGGAAAAACTGTATTATATCAAACTGCTCCTGTTATGCTTGATTCTATTATAAAATCTAAATTTGAAAAAAATTCTTCTACTATTTTAGAAAATATTTTAAATGTTGATTTACTTGTAATAGATGACTTGGGAACAGAAACAATGAATAGTATGAAATTTACTGAATTGTTCACTATTATTAATACTAGATTATTAAATCAATCTGCTAAAATTACTAAAACAATTATTTCTACTAATTTAGATTTAAAAGATATCTTTACTGTTTATAATGAGAGAATTGGTTCAAGAATTGTTGGTGATTATAATATATGTCGTTTTTTCGGAGACGATCTTAGATTAAAGAAATAATAAATTTATTACTAATGAATTTTTATTAAAAAGAACAAAAACATACAGTTTATAACATTTGCACTTATTATAGTTTTATACTTTGTTTTGCAAATTTCTGTGCATTATTATATGAAAAAAGCTGAAAATAAAAGATTTTCAGCTTTTTTCATATAGATGCTCTAATTTACTTAATTTATAATTTAAGTCCTTTTCTTATTCATTAAAATAATTTAAAATTCCAGAATAAATTCCCCATGCTAGTTCATTTTGGTATTCATCTGTCAACAATTTCTTCGCTTCCTGTGGATTAGATAAGAATCCACATTCAACTATTGTTATTGGAATTTCAACATTATCTACTAGATAAATTCCTGATATTTCATGTGCTGTTCTTTTATTTTCAACTTTTATTGTTTCTTTCAATTCATTTTGAATAGACGTTGCTAGGCGTTTTCCTTTCTCATCATTTTTCTTATAAAATGTTTGCCAACCATTATATGCTGAACTATCTCCCTTATTTAAATGAACTGATACACAAATGTCTGCAGATGCTTCGTTTCCGATTTTTACTCTATTTTTTATGTCTGATACTTTCATTTCTCGAAGTGTTGTTTTATCTAAATCATAAATAGCGTTCTCGTCTGATCTTGTTAATATAACAGTAGCTCCACTTTCTTCAAGTAACTTTTGTACCTTTAGTACAATATCTAAATTTGTTTTTTCTTCAGTAACTCCTTCTATTCCTTGTGCTCCTTCATCTGGTTTTCCATGCCCTGCATCTAGTACTACTACTTTTTCTGTGACTGGAGTTGATGAGGTTAAAACGCTTTCTTCAACTTGTTTAATATTGGTACACATAATTGCTGAAAAGCAGAATATTCCAATAACAATCATTAAAATTTTCTTTCTATCTAAAACAATCATAGTAAATACTATGATTGCTTTTTAAAAATATTCTTATTTTCTGTTATATGCTTTTATTCCAAGTTCTTCTAGCCAGCCTCTTTGTTCTTCTGTGAATTCTGCTGGTCTATAATATACTGTTAGTTTTGCTTCATTATCTTTTGTTGAAACTACTATTTTTAATTTTCCATAATAATCTTTTAATATTGTTCTTTCTTCACTGTCATCAAAATATTTTCCATTTGTGATATTTTCTAATTGATATGTAGTTTCTGTTTCCTTTGTTAATTCAAGTATTTCTCTCATATTTTGTTGAAATGCTATTTTGGCAGATTGATTAACTGTTCCATCTTTTCCTACACTATAATAATATACTATTCCTGTTATAATTAAAAGAATTACAACGGCTAAAACTAATAACATCAATGTTATTCCATTTTCTTTTTTCATTTCATCCTCTTTTCTCCAAAAGTATTATTCCTCATATATAACTACTACGTTTGCAGTTGCATATTCTTTGCAATGTGATATTGATATATCAATATCTTTTATTTTGTCAAAGTTTATATTTACTTTTGGTTTTCCATTTTCATCATTAGTTATTTCAAATGCTGTCCATTCTAAATTTTCTTTTGGTATTATTTCTGAAAGTGCTTTGTATAAAGCTTCTTTTGCTGCAAATCTTGCAGCATAGTGTTGAAATTTATTTATTTTATGGCTTTCACAATATTGTATTTCATTTTCCGTATATATTGTGTTTAAAAATTTTTCTCCTTGCCTTTCAATAGCTTTTTCTATACGTGAAATTTCTATAATATCGACTCCACATGCAATTTTCAATTCTAAATCCTTCCTTGCTACATAAATAAATATGAAATAATTGTAAAAGTGTTTAAAATTAATGAAACAATTAGTAGCATCACCATTATGGTATAATTACGATTGTTTTTTTCTATGTCTAAATCTTTATATATAATTTCATATTTTTTTCTAATTTGTTCAAATTTTTCATCTAGTTCAAATGTTGATCCTAAAATTTTATAATATAGACTTCCTGTGTCATCTGCCGTTATTTCTTTTGCCCACATTGTTTTTGTGAAGTCTATAAATCTTTTACGAATATGAATGATTTTGTCATAACTCTTAAATTCTGTGTTTACTTGTGTTAAAAATGTTTTTTGATATAATCTCAATATATATGTGTAGTATATAACTGTTTCATATTCGTATGGTAATTTGGTGTAATTATACATATCTACTGTTGAGCAAAGTAAGTTGCAGTTTGATTTTGTGATACCTGTTCTTGCATATTTTAACTTTGAGATTACACTTAGATTTTGTTCTTCGCTTTCTCTGTTTAAGTCTGTTATATAGCTACTTGGAAAGGTATTAACATATTTTAAGAATTCACTATCAAAGCTTTCAAATTCGTTTCTATCATTCCAATGCTCAGATGGTATACATGTATATCCAAATGTATAAAATTTGTTTTCTATTTCTGCATTATTTTTATAGTTTCCTGATATTTTTTTTATTATGTCTGATATTTCTTCTAAGTTTTCAAATAAATCTGTACTTATATTTATATTTTCATATTGTTTTAGTCCTAAAAATTCTGAGTTACTTTCTTTAAATTTATAATTAAAATTAAGTACATCTGAAAATTTTTCACTTTTTTCTATAGTTGTTTTAAAACTTATAAAACATATTCCTGTGTTAAAACAGATTATATCAATTTTAGGTATATTAAATTTTATACTGTTTTCTACTTCTTTTGATGTTTGTATTGGTTCTTCTACTATATATTCAAAGCATGTACATGAATGCTTTGCTAATATTTTTGCTTTTTTCTCATTTGTTAGGCTTTTAAATGTTTTTAATTTATCGCCTCTTATTTCAAATGTTGGGAAAAAGTTTTCTCTTATTACTGGACTAAAATAATTATATATATCCAAATCCTTTTCTTTTTCAAAAATTCTTAAGGATATTTTTTTGTCTTTTAATAATCTTAATATATACTTTTCATATTTATTTTCATCAATTGTGTATGGATGTAGAAAATAAGTATATTGATATTTAAATGATAGTTCCAAAATAAATCTCCTCTTTTGTATTAATTTTTTCTATTTTACATATGTGTTTAATTCATTGTTTTCACTTAAATGCCATGTTCCTATGAAGTCTATGCTTATATTGTTATCTAATGATACTGATGGTTCAAGTAATATGCTTCCGTTTTGTTGTAATACTCCCCATTTTCCATCTTTATTTACTGCACAAAATCCGTATTGATTTTGTTCTTGTGCATCATCATATATACAGTCTACTACTTTTTGTCCATCTTTATTTACGTATCCGTATTTTCCGTTTTCTTTTACTAAGAATAATGTGTTATTTTTTAATGCATCTTTATTGCTAATTTCTTGGTATTGTAAGTTGTAATATTTATATTCGCTTCCTACTCTAGCTCTTATATATCCTTTTTCTGTGTCTACTTTGCTAATTGTTCCTGTAAGTACAAATTTTAAATCTCTGTTATATATATCTGCTGTGTAATCTTCATTTTCGCAAATTAGTGAAGCAATATCACTTCTATATTTTATTTCTTGGTATTTTATTTCTACGCATATATCTTTGTTTAAATTAATTACTCCATATTTTCCTGCTGTTTTTGCTATGTAATAATCTCCAAAGCAATTCTCTAAGTAGTCAAATGCTGCATCTATAATTGTTTCGCCTGATGTGTTGATTATTCCGTATTTATTTGCTTTTTTGATAACTAGGTTATCTCCATCTATTTCTATAATATCATCGAATCCGCTTTCTAAAATTGTTGTTCCATCTTTAGAAATTAATTTTGTTTTTAAACCATCTTGCACAACGTATTTATCATTTCCTGATACTTTCATTATTTTGTCATGTGTTGTATCTAAAATTACTTTTCCTTCTGCTCCTAAAAGTCCATATTTTCCGTTATCATTTTTTACTATATATCCATCATTATATGTTTTTCCAAAAGCTTCTACGCTTGCATATGTTGTGTCTGCAAATACTGTTTTAGATACACTGTTATATAAACCGTATTTTCCGTCTTTTGTTAATACAAGTGTTTTTTCTATTCCTTGCATTGTTGATATATCTTCGTAGTTTGCTGGTAACACTTCTTTTCCTGAGAAATCTATTAATCCATATTTTCCGTCTTTTTCGAATTTTAAAACTTCGTTGTTATACCATACATTGTTTGAAGCATCATAATTAACAAGTGCGCTTACATTTGAATAGTTTGAAAATAATTGCTCGTTATTTTCATTAATTGCTTTGGTTTTAAATGTTCCATTTGTATAGTCAACATCGTATGTTGCGATGAAAACATTTTTTGTAAAATCTGGTATTATTACCATTTCATCATATGAAATATTATTTAATTTATCGCCTTTACTATTTATTACTCCCCATTTTGAATCCGCATATGCTGAAAAATAATTTGTGCTTTCTGGGATTGTTTGTTGTTGTTTACTTTTTTTATTTAGTGATAAAATCATTGAAGATATCACCATTATTATTACTAAGAATGCTACTAATGTTGCAATCACTTTTTTTATATTTAATTTAGGCTCATCATCGAACCTTCTTCCTCTATTTCTTCTCATTACATCCTCCGATTAAAAACATTAATACGTTGTTACTATATCATATTTTACCCCTTTTTTTCAATACTCTTGTTGTGTTTTCCACAAAAAATATGCAATATCTTTATCTGTTATCCACATTTTCTTCATTAGTTGTTTATTGTTTGATTTTTTTTCATTGTTTGCTTATAATTTATTTGGTGATTTTATGAAAAATAAGTTTATAATTCTTTTTAGAATTATTTCTGTTATTATTGTACTCATTTGTGCAATTCTTTTAATTGTTTGGGCAATTGAGAATTATAAAAATACTCATATTCAAACGAATTTAATACAGAGTATTTCAATAATTAGTTCTGAAAGTTCAAATGATTCAGATATTATTAATGATTTGGATAATATTTCTCCTGATGAAATTTCTAAAATTAATGTTGATTACAGTTCTTTGAAATCAACAAATTCCGATTCGGTTGGTTGGATAAAAATTAATGATACAAATATTAATTATCCTATTGTTCAATCAAATGATAATAGTTATTATCTAAATCATAATTTTGAAAAGAATTTTAACCGTGCTGGTTGGATTTTTGCTGATTATAGAAATTCTTTTGATTCTTTAAATCAAAATACGATTATTTATGGGCATAATCGTAGAAATGGTATAATGTTTAGCAATTTAAAGAAGTATTATGATTCTGATTTGACAAAAAATAAATATATATATTTTAATACGAATACTAATTATTACATTGGCGAAATCTTTTCTGTTTATAAAATAAATGCTAATAATGCTGATATTCCTATTAATTTTGATAGCACTGACTCTTTTCAAGATTATTTGAATGATTGGCTTAAGAAAAGCAAGTATAATTTTAATACTAATGTTGATGTAAATCATAATGTATTAACTTTATGCACTTGTGATAATTCTAGTTCTTACCGAATTATTATTCATGCAAAATTAGTTCAAGTTCATTAAAAAAGTACCTCATTTTGTTATTGAGGTACTTTTTATGTTATTGTCTTTTTTTATTTTTGATTTTTCTTTCTATGATAATTTCTATAATATTGCTTAGTATTACTATGCCTATTATGCTTCCTGCTATTATAGGAAGATTATCTCCCGTGTATGGTAATGCTACATTTATTTTTTTCTCTTCTTGTTTGTCGTTATACACAGTTAAATCGAATTCGGCTTTTTCTCCAAAATTTATGTCTATGGAGTCTTTTGATTCTATGTAACCATTTGGTGCTTTAATTTCTTTGATTGTATAATTTCCTGTTGGAATATCTTTTGTAAATTTAGCATATCCATCTTGATTAGTTGCGACTTGTTCAATTAAATTTCCTTTTGAATCATATAGTCCAAACTCAGCGCCTTCTAGTGGTTTGTTTGTTTCTCTGTCTAATTTTTTAATAGTAATATTGGCTTTTTTTCTTTCATTTATGACTTCTTGTTCGTCTGTAAAATCATTTTTCTCGTTATATCCTATTTTAAAATTAATTTTTTCACTATTTGCCATGTAACCTTCTGGTGTATCTTTTTCTATTGCATAATATAGTCCTACTGGCAAGTTGCTGAATATTATTTCTCCGTTTTTATCCGTTGTTTTTTGGTCTATTCTTTCATCTTTTTTATACATAATGTTATTTTGATACTCTATGTCTTCTGCTGCGTATAATTCGAATGTTACTCCTTCTACTGTTTCTAGTTCGTATTCATAATTTTCTGAATTAGAATTTTCTTTTAGTTTTTCACCTTTTTTAACTATTTTTATTGTGCCTTCTATAAGAGTATCTTGCATTTCAATTTCTTCAACTTTTTCTGAATTAATATAGCATTCTCCATATTTATTTACTGAGAATTTTATGTCTTCTGCTTTATTAAATCCTGTTGGTGGATTTTCTTCTCTTAGTATGTATTCTCCTGCTGGTAGTCCTCTATAAACACATTCGTCTCCTTCTGTAATGAATTTACTTATAATTTTGTTAGTTTCAGCATTTATTATAGAAAGTTCTGCATTTTCAATTAGCTTGTCTTTCCATTTTTTATTGATTGTTATTGTGTTTTTAACATTAGTAAATTCAAGCTCTTTAGGAATATTTATTGTTGTGTTGTCTTTTACTTCATAGCTATTTTCATTTATTTCTATTTTTGTCTTTTCTTTGTCTTCTAATACATATCCGTCTATTGTTTCAATTTCTCTTAAATAATATGTTCCAAATGGTAATTGTGAAATTGTTGCTGTTCCATCGTTTGTTGTAATTGTCTCTTCTCCATTTTCATCAATTATGTATTTTCCATCTGTCAATTTTAATTTGATTATGTTATTGTTTTCGTCTGTTAATTCATATTTAACATTATTTAATTTTTCTCCAGATTCTCGGTCTTTTTTGATAATTTTAATTGTAGCATCATTTAATTCCATATTTGTAAATGTTATGTTTGATTGATTTTCTGGATTATATGTTAGTACAAATGAGTCTTTTTCTGCCTCTCCACCTATTCCTTCAACTGTAGCAATTTTAGTTTTAGTATTAGCTGGTTCTCTTATAATATATTTTTTTCCAGATTCAATTATTCCTGTTGTAACTCCATTTATTGTTCTTTTTATTGGAAGCTCTTTTGTTTCATTTACTGATATATCTAAGCTATCAATTACTTCATTTGTTCCTGCATCAACGATTTCAAATTTATATGTTCCGTCTAAATCTCCTATTGCTTTTTTGGTAACTTTAGGTGCATATGGTATTTTTACACCAACTTTAGGTGGTTCTGGTGTTAAAGATCTGTTGTCTATATAATATCTATATGCAAATGAATTCCATGCAATTTGACCAGGTTCCGCACCTTCTTGTATATTTCCGTCGAATTCTACTTGAATTGTGTATTTAGCTGGCAATATAAAATCATCTGTAAACTGTACTCTAAATGATTGTGTATTTTCTGTTTTCTCTTCGTACCATTTTCCAGTATCTTCTGTTCCATTCCAGTCTTCGTCTGTAAATTCTGTTTCGTCTGAATATTTGATTTCGTAGTATGCCTCAAATATTTCTTGTTTATTTCCTTCGTAATCTAATATGTTTATTTTAAAGTCTGGATCCTCAGCTAATTTTACTTCAAATTCAGAATTTCTTTTTTCTTCATTGTTAACAACACCTACGTCATTTATGTCAGGTAATTTATTGATTATTGCTACTTTTTCAAAGTTTTTTTCTGACATGTTATTTACCCTTAAAGTGTATGTTACAGTATCTTTTTTATCATCTACAACAATATAGTTTTTGTTTCCTTCTTCATAATCTTTTTCTTTACCATAATAACTTAGTCCATAATTATTTTCATCATCTTTTTCTTGTATTTTTTGATATGATGTTGAAATATATTTTTCTGATCCAAATACATAATCTGCATTTTTTACGTTAACAACTTTTTCTATAAAGAAGTTTTCATCTGTAATTTCAAATTCTTTTCTATTTTCCATTTTTATATATCCGTTAGGTGCTATTACTTCTTCTATATAGTATTTTCCTACTGGTAATTCTTTAATGTAAATTTTTCCGTTATCAGCCATTATTGTTGTGTAATTTCCATTTTCACTATAACAATATTCTCTTCCTGATTGTTTAGTTGTTTTATTATCTTCAAATCTTATTGCATTGTCTTTTTCGTCATATATTTTAAATACTATTTGATTACTTTCTATTACGTTTCCGTTGATGTCTGTTTTTATTATTTGAGCATTTCCAATATTATGTTTATTTATGATTTCAACTACTTTGGGTATATCAAAATCTTCTTCATTAATTTCTATTTCTGTATCTTGACATAATTCAAATGTTTCTTGTGCTTCTGTTTCTTTTATTTTATATTTTCCAACTAGAATATCTGATATTATTATCTTTCCTTCTTCATTTGTAGTTAGCTCTGTTATTTCGCCATTTTCTGAATATTTATATGCTTCATTTTCTTTAGTGAATTTAACTATTTTATCTTCAGGATCAAATATTTCAAATTTAACGTTATCTAATGGATTTCCTTGTGTATCTTTCTTTAATATTTGTAGATTTCCCATTGGTGTGTTTTCAATGTTTTCTATTATTTCGTCTTTTTTAGTTTTTATTTCTATTTTAGTTATTTTTTCTTCTTGCACGTATCCTGATGGCGCCTGAATTTCTTTTATGTAATATGTGCCAATTGGTAAATCATATATTGTAAATTCTCCGTTATATGTCTCTAATTCTGTTACTCTCTCTATCGTTGATTTTCTCATTATGTAAGTGTATAATCCATCATTTTCTTTAACAAATTCTAATGGTTCTGATGATTCTGCGTTTTCATTATCATATACTTCAAATTTAGCTGCATTATTGATTTTTTCATGTGTGTGTTTGTTTACTTTCGTAATGTGTGTTTTACTAAATTCTCGATTTGGATCTATTTGATTTTCCACACTAATTTCAATTTTTTGTCCATTCTGACTATTAGATATTGTTATTTCTTTGTCTTCAGCTTTTGCATAACCTATTGGTGGATTTTCTTCTACTAATTTATATTTTCCATAAGGTAAGTTATATATGTGCGTGATTCCTGAGAATATTATATCTTCTGTTGCCTCGTCTGAATCTGTTTCTTGATAATTATAATCTGATCCTTCTTTTCTAAATTTTAAAATATTGCCTTTTTCATCGTATATATTGAATGTAACTGAATTTCTTATTATGTTTTGTGATTCATCTACTTTTTTAAGTTCTAGTTGCGTATCGTATTGGTTAGTAAATGTAATTTTAAAATTACCACTTAAATTATCGCCCAATTTTATCCTAACAACAGGTACCCAATTATTATTTATCGATTCAATATCTTCGAGTTCTGGAATACCAGAAAAACTAAATTTTAAATTATATGACCAGTCTATATTTTCTCCTATAACTTTACATCTTCTTCCTTTTAGTTCATATCCTTCTTTTGGAATTTCGAATATAATATATTGATTATTAGTTGTATAAAATTTTCTTGGGTTTCCATATATGATTTCTATTTTGCTTTCATTTCCAATATCGATAGTTTCTCCCGGTTTAAGTGTAACTTTTGCTATTGCTTGTATTGTTGATTTATTAAAACTAAGGTAATCTGATTTTACAATTAGGAATTCAAATTCCTCATCAATTTTTTCTACACTTTCATTATCTCTATTTACTAGTTCTTTCGTAAGTTCTATTTCAACTCTATTAACTATGATATTTACAGCTGTTGTATCTTCTTTAATAAATTTCTCTTCTCCACTTTTGTCTTTAAGTTTTGCCGTATATGCTAGTATATTAGGATATTCTATGTTTGCTTCTGCTTCTTCATTAACTGTTGCTTCATAATCTACGTATATTGTAAAATCATTTCTATGCGTACTTTCTTGTAATTTGCCATTTTTTATAGTTCCTTTTTCCCCTAAAAATACGATTTTGAATCCTCTTGATCCTTCTCCATTATTTTCTTCTCCATCATATTTTATCCATCTTATTGCAGAATTATTAATTTCTTCCCAATCTGCCGCATAACTTAAAGTTTTTACAGTTTTAAGTGGGTGATGTTCTTTTGTAATTAAATCAGCTGTTGTATAATAAATTTCATAATCTTTTCCTAGTTCATAAGTCTCTCCTTCGTTATTAGTAACTTTTATTGTTCCCAAGTCCATATTATATGCTGTTTTATAATTATTTTCACTTTCTATTCCATATAAATCATATATTACCAAATCATGATAATCTAAATAATTTTCTGATTCTTCTAAAATACTTTCAACTTTTAATCTTTCCCTTAATTTGTATCCACTTGTTTGAGCTACTGAAATAGTCATATTTTTATTAGTTCTACTTGTTAATTCTTCAGTAACCTCATTTTTTTCGTTTACTAATGAGATAATATTTTCACCATCTGTATATGATGTATCTGTCCAATCACTATCTTTTACTATAGTTCTTCCTTCATATATAGAACCATATCCAATGTCTTCAAAATTATTTAGACTTGTGTCAATATGATTTCTTTCTTTATATACGTGTGTTTCTCGATCGTATTCTCCTATTATACCTGCATATTTATGAATATTTCTTGCTTTATCTATAGTTTCCTCTTGATTTCCTTGTGTTTCTATCTTACTTCCCGTATTAATTCCTGATATTACAAGAGCTGCTGTATTGTAGTTTGTTTCTATTGAGTCATCTGTAGAGAAAGTTAAATATAAATCTATTTGTTTAGGTACATCATCTTTAACTTCTTGTGTAGCAATTAAAGGTTCAAATCCATAATAGTTATCCATAAATTCTATAATATATTGATATGCATTGGTATTTTTTTCTCCGTTTTCAACATCATACCCTGTTGCTAAGCTTTTATTTTCTAAGTTTTTGACTGTAACACGTATATAATAGTCATAATCTTGCACAACCATGTTTGAATATGATTGGGGTGCATTTTCTGTTTTTCCAACAAATGGTTTATCTGCGTGAATCGCTGCTTCATATGTAAAGCAATCTTCGGATTCTATGTATTTCCATCCTGCCGCTATCATTTCATCTTTATTTTTAGGATCACTATCTGGCAATTCAAAATATCCGCCTCTTTTAATTGGCATATTCCAATCTGGTCGATTACTTTGTCTAAAAAAACAATATGATATTTCTGGTATATATACTTCTTTTAATTTATAAGGACTATCTACTGTATCAACGATTGTTTGATAATTTATTGGTAAATATTCATTTATTACACCTAAACTTGCTTTATTAACATCACTTTGTTTTTTATCTAAATTCTCAGGAGATACATTATTTCCTAGATTCTTTATTCCTATATGCCATGTAACAGTTCCATCAACGGTTCTATGAATTCCATCTAATAATGGATAATTCCAAATATAATTATCATAATTCGTATTAAATCCCGTAGACAACTGTCCACTATATCTTTGCGTTTTTATGTCTGCTCCTGTTTTATCATATTCGGTACTACTTTCTTCTCCACTATTTTTTATAACCTGTTTTTCAAACCCTACTTTGGTAGTTGTTTTTTGCTTTTGTAACGTAACATATGAACAAACTTTATATTCATTTAAAAATTCTTCTGTAGTCTCTGTTCCGTTTGTATCTTGTCATGTATTTATATTTACTTTCTGGATCACTTTTTTGTATTCCCAAGCATTCCCCATCATTGTAAACATATTTTCTATTTTGCGACTTATATCCAATATAATAATCTCCAGCTTTTACAACTGGTGAAATTTGTTTTGCATATATAGTCTTAAAAGCTTCCTTTCCATTATGTACAAGTTGAACTGAAAATGTTGCACCTGAATTTGTTTTTTCATATAATTCATCATCATATAAATTAGCTTTACTTGCATACATGAAAACAATGCCTGTATATGGCTCAATAGAACCATTTGATGTAATATTCACATATGAACCTCTTGATACCGATGATCCCTCACTTTTTTTATAGAAACTAATTCCTGCATTTTTTCTATCCATATTTGTAAATTGATCATATTCTGTTGGAAATACAGCATTATTATATTTATATATTGGTGAGCCACTTCTTAAATTACTTACCCATATATTTTTATCTCTGTAATAATTATCTTCTTGTACATATGCTTTTAAATTTCCGAATGTTCGTATTGTTCCTTGCTCTGTGCTTGTTGACGATATTGGTGTTACAAAGCCAAGATATTCAAATCCTTGAGGTATATCAATGCGTATATCGTAATCGTCTATTTTCATTCGTTCTGAAGAATCATTATATATGTATACATAATTAATAATGGCATCTCCGTTTTTAAAAGTACGTGCATTATCATTATATTGGGTTGCGTCAATTTCTTCTTGTTTTTTTGTTTCACAAATCACGTTAAATGTTCCATTTGTTGAATCAGAAGTTGCTAATGTTCCTGTATTGATGTATATTTGTTGTTCTAAATGATGCTTTATTAGTTCAGAATGTAAATAATCTCCGTTTTTATTTCCGCTGTTGGTAGTTGGCGTAAATTCAGCGATTGTATTAAATACGTTTTTTTCTCCATAGTTACTAAAATATGAATTAACTGAAAATAATCTTTGGTATTCATCATTTATATTTAATGCTGGATCAGATGTACTATCTCCCGGAATTTGTAATATTACAGTTTGTCTATATGTAGTATATGCTTTTATTCTCTTTTCATTTTCTTCTATATACTCATTATTTGTTGTTGTATCAGAAAATGTCCATTGAGCTTGATTTGTATATAATATTGGTTCGTGTCTACCATTATTTAGTGCTTTCTCCATTAAATCTCGATAATCATATGTACGATAATTTTTAAAAAATTCATTTACTGTTTCTTCATCTGTTATTGTTGTATTCGTTTCATTATAATATGTTTCATATCCATTTATATAATATTTCCAGCCTTTAACAAAATTTCCAAAGGTTGATGAGTACCATGGTGTTTCGTTTGGAAAATTCATATTCGGTGGTCTATATGCAAATGGTGGATAATCGCTTACTTTTCCATAGCAATCACTTGCTGTTGGATTGTCTAAAGTAATTACGTATTCAATTATGTCTCCTGCTCCTACGCAAGATAGTGCTTTTTCTAAATCTTCTTGTGATGGATTTTCTGTTCCAAAATATCTTCCATAATCTCCTGTATATTTTATTTCATTTTTTTCTAAATCTTTATATATTTTTAATGTTTTTCCTGCTATTGTTTTTAATGTACGGCTTACTATTTCTTTTTTTATTGTAATTTCTGTGGCAGAATCTGCGTCAACACTTTTTTCTGTTTCTTTATTTCCCATGGTTACTTTATTAATTATTTTTTCTCCTGGTGTAAAATAAATACCATTTACTTTGGTTTCATATGTCATAATAATAGTTTCTGTGTTTTTTATTTCATAAATTTCAAATTTCAATTCATGTGAATTATCTTCTTTTTCTTCTTTGCTGTAACTATAGTCTGATTCGTCATTTAATATTCCTCTTTGTGAACTAATTAATAGAGGATCTAAATTTAATGTTAATACTGCTGGTAATAAATCTATTACATTAGCATTTTGTATATCCAAACCACTGTTATTTGAAATTTTGATTTGATATGATATGTTATAATTTGGTCTTACTGTAGAATCTTTTACTTTTACCATTTCTGTGGCTTTTGCATTTTTTGGTTTATATATACTAATTATATCTTTAGATAAAGATATATCGCCACTTCTTGCGAAGTTAACAATTGTATCACTATTAGCTTCATATGTTGTAATTGGTACACTTTGGCCTTCTTTACTTACTGATGTGATTATTAAATCAGTTTCTGTCCTTATATTTTGTTCTTCCAAATTGTTTGTATTTACGTTTAATTTATTTAAATTTAAATTAACTTCTACTTTGTCCATTGGATTAAACTTATAATCTTCAATGTCTTCATTTTCGATTATTACTTTATATTTTATTGTATCTAATCCTTCTTCATTTTTCTCTGTTACTAATTCTTTTACGTTATATTTGCAATCTTTTATATTTATTTCATAAACAATTTCTCCTTTGTTGTTTATTAATTGATTTTTATTTTCTTCAGATTGCTTTATTCCTTGAGGTAATGTAATTCCTTTTGGTAGGATTAATTCGTTGTCTATTTCTATATTTTGAGTGTAAATTGAACCATTTTTTTCTGTCATTTTGTTATCTAGAGAATATGTGTATTGAATTTTACTTTCATTTATTCCTGCATTATTAAAAACTAAGTTAGAATTTGACACGTTGCTTTTAAAATTGTCCCATAAATATTCTGCTTTCCAGTTAATAATAACATTTTCATCAATTTTATCGTTTTCTGCTTTTTTTCCATCAACAACTTCTGGTTCTAGTTTTAAACTTTCTATAAGTCCGTTTTCTCCTGCTTCTACTATGAACTCAAGTTCCATATCTGTTGAGCTACCTGGGGGTAATGTATATTCCAAATATGAATCTATAACCTGTCCATTTTGGTCTTTTTCTTCGTTCAAGTATACTGATACGGTTAAGTCTTTATTATTCTCGCAAACATAGTCTATTTTTCCCTCAGTGACGTTAAGAAGCTTAACTGTTGTATTAGGTTTATCATCAATTGTTCTTAGATGTACTCTTATTTTTTCTGAATTACCATCATTAGGATTTGAATATACATTTCGAATAAGAACTTTTTGTATTTCTCCTGTTTTAACAGTTTCTTTTTCTGTAATTATTTGTATTTCTAATCTTCTGTTGAATACTCCAGTTACAGCAAATGCTATGATTGCCATTAATGAAATAACAACTGCTAAAGATATTAATACTATAATTTTAGTTTTTTTGGTTATTTTTTTATTCATATTATTTCCCCAATATATTATTTTTCTATTTTATTTATAACAGGTTTATAATACAAATAAAATAACAATTATTTTACAAATATCGCTGTTTTTTAGCTTTTTTCTAGGCATACACGTTTTTGTTGATGTATATCATTTTAATTACATAATGTACGATATGACTTTATTTTATGGCAAAAAAATAACAAATGTATAAATTTTATACATTTGTTATTCTATTTTATAATTTAACTACTTTAGCCACTATTACTGACATATCATCTTTTAGAATTCCATATCCGTTGTCAATAGCTTCATTTAGAATTATGTCTGCCATTTTTTTAACGTTATTTGTGTTTATTTCTTTGATTAATTTTAGGAACCATTTGTCTCCTGTTTGTACTTGGTTAGAATCAATTATTCCATCACTACACATTATAAAAATATCTCCGTCATGTAAATCTTTATCATATGCTGTGAAGTCTACATCATTTAATATTCCTAATGGCAATGAGTTTGGTTCAACAATATCTATGTTTTGTTTGTTTTTTATGTATGTTCTACAAGAACCATTTTTTATGAATTCTACTATTCCTTTATATAAATCAAATATTGCTACATCCATTGTTGCAAAGATTTCTTCAGTTGATAGTTTTACTGTAGAATTAATAAGTTCTATTGAATCTTCTTTATCAAATCCTGCTGATAATGTTTGTGTAAGCATTTTTGTTACTATTTGGCTTGATTTTTTTGCTTCTGCTCCTGCTCCCATTCCGTCACTTAGTACTACCATGTGTTTGTTATCGTCTAATTTTACTTGTATACAACTGTCTCCTGATATCTCATTTCCTGTCTTAGGTAATCTTGCTAATCCCAATTGTATAGAGAATTTATCTTCAGATATGTATTTTTGCATGTACATGTTTGCATCTATATGGCTTGTATCTTTTTGAAGTACAATTTTTTCTTTACATACTTTTGTTAAAATTGATTCTATACATTTTATTTTTTCTCTTTCTTTTATTTGTTTTTCAAATAAAAGATCTACAAAATATTTTTTTCCTTTGTTTTGTCTTATTTTTATTTCTTTCACTAAAATTTCTTTTTGTTTTAATAATTCTTTTATTTCTGTTTCTTGTTTAGAAAATTCTTTTCCTTTATTTTTCGACATATCTTCTGCTATGTCAGAAATTGCTTTAGAAACTCCTTTTAGTTGTTTTGAAATTGTTTTTTTATTTTCATGTAATCGTTGTTTCCATTGGAAATTCATTTCGTTTATTCTGTATGTTCTGTTTATTATTCTAACTACTTGATTTACGTCTTCTCTTATTGCTTGATTTGATTTTATATCTAAAATTTCATTTCTTTCTTCAAAAATTTTAATTATATCTTTTTCTGTTATTTCTTCTTTATCAGTAAGAATTAAATATATTTTTTCAATTAGTAAATTATTAAGATTAATTAGGTCTTCATACAGTATATTGTTTGGAAAACTATCCAAGTTATTTAATAAATCTTCAATAAATGCTTCTTTGCTTTTATTAATATTATCTATTTCATATACTATGTCTTCATCTTTTACGCCATATGTTTTTGCTATTTCTTTTACGGTATCTGATAAATATTCTAATTTTTTCTCTGCTTCTTTGCTTTCTGCTAATCTGTTATCTGGTATTGGCGCGAAAAATTTATTTTTTCCTATTATATCTTCAATATCTATTTGAATGTATTTTGGTACAAGTAATAATGCAACTGCTGAAATTGCTAGTTCTTTATATAATAATATTTGAACTGTATTTCCTGTTGATAAATATGAAATTATTGCATTTCCTGCTAAAAATCCAATAATTACTCCTACTTTTCCAAGCTTGTTTACTGCACCTGCTAATAGTCCTGAAATTGAAAATGCTAAAACTTGTGCTGGTGTTATTACTCCTATAATTCCTAAGATTAATCCTATTGATACTCCTATTGTTGATCCTACTAGCACTCCATTTTTCCAAGCTAATACTAATATTAAAAATATTGAAAGAACGTTTGCAATTGATATTCCAAAAATTCTATATTTACTTACGGCTACAGCCGAAATAGCTACAATTATTGTTGCTCCTATTATTTCTTCTATTGTGAATGCTGATTTTGTTCCGAAATTTTCTAAAACACCTATGCTATTAACAAATATTTTATAAAATATATATGTTAATATTACTGTTATTATAGATGTTATTACGTCATATATTAAAAATGTTCCTGTAATGCATTTTATTGCTTGTACAATTGCTGATGCTATAATTAAGTTAATTCCAAGTTTTGTTACTTCATTTCTATCTTCTTGTACGTATGGTTTTATAATTACGACTGTTAGTAAAAATATTAATATATTTAGAAAATATATTAAAAATGCTCCACTTCCTTGACTTATTAATATTCCTAAAGACGTTGTAACTAAAACGGGGCCTGCTGGTATTGTACTGCTACAAGCGGCTACAAAAAACGCAAATCCAAATGGAAATAATCCATCTTTTATTGATACTGTTGAGATTAAAAAAGACAAAATATAAATTATGATATTTTGAATTGTAAAAATATCTTTAATCTTGTCTAAGTTAATATTTTTGTTTTTTTCTTTTACATCCTTTTTATTTAACTCTTCTGCACTATTTGCTAAATTTTGAAACATCCCTACCACCTCATACTTTTTCTATATTTAACACCATAAGATTTAAAAAAAATGTCATTTATTATTAAATATTTAAAAAAGTTATTTACTTTTTGTGATATATTTTTTAGTCATTCCCAAAAGTAGATTTCATTCTATTACAATTCGACAAAAAAATCAATACTTCTACATGTAAATATGTCTGTTAGTTTTTAAGGAAAAAGGACATTGACAGTTATGCCAATGTCCTTCTATATTTTATTATTCCATCATTTCTTTACATTCTTCTGATATTTTTTCAACACTTACTACTTTTCCTTCGTTTGTTCTCATTAATGTTACACCTTGTGTTGATCTTCCTAATACACTAACTTCTTTTACGTTTAATCTTATTATTGTTCCTGTATCAGTTATCATCATAATATCGTCATCATCATTAACAATTTTTATTCCTACAAGTTCTCCTGTTTTTGGTGTTATTTTGTATGTTATTACACCTTTGCCACCTCTTATTTGAACTCTGTATTCGTCTAATTCTGTTCTCTTTCCAAATCCATTTTCTGTTATTGCTAATAATGTTGCTGTGCTTTTTGCTATTATAGATTCCATTCCTATTACTTCATCATCTGAATCTAATCTCATTCCTATAACACCTTGTGATACTCTACCAACTGAACGTACATCTTTTTCATCAAATGTTATGCACATTCCTTTTCTTGTTACTAAAACAACATTGTCTTCTCCATCTGTTAACCTTACTCCGATTACTTCGTCTCCGTCTTTTAAATTTATAGATTGTAATCCTGTTTTTCTTGTTGAATCATATTCTTTTAATGCTGTTTTCTTAATTAAACCATTCTTTGTTGCGAATAATAGGTATTTTCCGTCAGCAAAGTTTTGGATTGGCATTATTGCTGTAACTTTTTCATCTGCATCTAAGCTTAGTAAGTTTACAATCGCTGTTCCTTTGGCTGTTCTTCCTGCTTCTGGTACTTCATATCCTCTTAATCTATATAGTTTTCCTTTGTTTGTAAAGAATAATAATGTGTCATGTGAAGATGCCGTGAATATTTCTTTTACGAAGTCTTGGTCTCTTGTTGTCATTCCTGTTATTCCTTTTCCACCTCTTCTTTGACTCTTAAATGTATCTATTGGAGCTCTCTTGATATATCCAAATCTTGTTAGAGCTATAACAACTTGTTCTTCTTTTATTAAGTCATCTAATTCTATGTCGCCTTCTGCTGCAACAATCTTTGTCTTTCTTTCATCTCCAAATTTTTTCTTCATTTCTAATAATTCTTCTTTTATGATGTCATATACTAATTTATCGCTTGCTAATATTTCTTTTAAGTGAGCAATTAATTTCATTAATTCAGCATATTCTTCTTCAAGTTTTTCTCTTTGCAATCCTGATAAACGTTTTAATTGCATATCCAAAATGGCTTGTGCTTGGATTTCTGTTAATTTGAATCTTTCCATTAATCTTTCTTTTGCATCATCATATGATGATCTAATGATTTGAATTACTTCATCAATGTTGTCTATTGCTATAATTAAACCTTCTAATATGTGTGCTCTTGCTTCTGCTTTATCAAGTTCAAATTTTGTTCTACGTAATACTACTGTTTTTCTATGATCTATATAGTGTAATAAGCAATCTTTTAATGTTAAGATTTTTGGTTCGCCATTTACTAGAGCTAACATTATTACACCGAATGTTATTTGCATTTGTGTATTTTTATATAATTGATTTAGAACTACTTGTGCATTAGCATCCCTTTTTAATTCTATAACAATTCTTACTTTGTGTTCTCTATCTGATTCATCTCTAATATCAGAAATTCCTTCAATTCTTTTATCTCTTGCAAGTAAAGCTATATTTTCTATTAATCTAGCTTTATTTACTTGATATGGTAATGCTGAAACTACTATTCTTCTTTTGTTTCCTTGCATTTCTTCTATTTCAGCTTCTGCTCTTACTGCAATTTTTCCTCTTCCTGTTGTATATGCGTCTTTTATTCCTTCTCTTCCTAGGATAATACCTTCTGTTGGAAAATCAGGTCCTTTTATTATTTTCATCAAATCTTCATTTGTAACATCGTCTTCGTCTATAACTTTTATTGCACCATCTACTACTTCTGATAGATTATGTGGTGGTATATTTGTTGCCATTCCAACAGCTATACCTGATGAACCGTTTATTAATAATGCTGGTACTTTTGCAGGTAAAACAGTTGGTTCTTGTAGTCTATCGTCGTAGTTTGGCATAAAGTCAACTGTATTTTTTTCAATGTCAACAAGCATTTCTTCTGCAATTTTTTCCATTCTTGCTTCAGTGTACCTCATTGCTGCTGCGCCATCACCATCTATTGAACCAAAATTTCCATGTCCATCGATCATTGTATATCTTTGTGAGAAATCTTGTGCCAATCTTACCATAGCATCATATACTGATGAGTCTCCATGTGGATGGTAACGTCCTAAAACAGAACCTACAGTATTTGCACACTTCCTATAAGGTTTGTCTGATGTTATTCCATCTTCATACATTGAATACAAAATTCTTCTGTGTACTGGTTTCAAGCCATCTCTAACGTCTGGTAAAGCTCTTGAAACAATAACGCTCATTGCATAATCAACATATGCTGTTTTCATCTCTGCTTCAATGTCTCTCTCTATTATTTTTCCTTCTTGCTTGTCCATTTAAAAACCTCTTTTCTTTTTTGTTTAATACTCTTGTATTATACTAAACCGTAAGAAAATATGCAAGTTTTTTATGGTCTATTTTATTTTTTCTATAAGCATTTTTTCACTCTCAGACAAATTTTCTATACTTCCTTTTTCTTCAATATATTTTTGTATTTTTTCGATTTCTCTTGCTTGTTTTATTATTTTTTCAATAGATTCATTTTTGTCTAATCTTTGCTTTATTTTATTTATACTTTTTTGCATTTCTTTATAATTTCCTTTGGAATAATTTTCTTTCCATTCTTGACAATATTCTTCTATTTTTTCTAAGCTATATGTATCTATTTTATAATAGCTTTCTAATTCATTTTCTAGTGAGTTCATTATTTCTTTTTTTCCTGTTTTTATTAAATTATATGTACTCTTACTTATCTTCTTTTTATTTAATAAGGTTTTTAATATTTTATCAATTATTTCTGATGTGCCATCTAGTATTCCATCTGTTTGAATTAGTCTTTTAACTTGTTCTACACTTTCAAATTTGCCTGTAAATATTCCTTGTATACTTTTTCCAATATCTTTTACTTTTTCATATGTTTCTTTTACTCCTTCTGTAAATCCTTCTTGAATAAATTTATCTTTTATGTCTATTATATCATCTTCAATGAAGTCTGGTAATACAGCTCTCAGGCCAAATTCAAGTCCTGTGTTTGCCAAATTTCCTATGTCAATTTTTATATCTTTTGTTTGTTTTAAATTTTCTATTAGTTCCACTGCATCTCCTTATCTTATGTTAGTTTTTTATAAATTCTTTTTTTTATTAATGACTTTTTATAAGATACTTCTTTATTCTTATATGGAATAATTTCTATGCCTGTATTTTTTATCTTATTTTTTCTTATGTTTATATTTATTAATATTACTTTTATTTTTTCTAATTTTAAGTTCCAATTTTTTTCGTATATATTTAATAAATTATTTGATATTTTAATGTCTTTAATATTTTTTTCTATTATAAAATAAATATTTTCTGCTTTTTCCATTAGTGCATGATTTAATTCAAAATAACATTCTGCGTTATTATTTATTATTATATAATCATAATCTTTTTTAAGTTTATCTATTTTCTTTATAATATTATTTTTTCCTATTATTTCGCCATTTTCGAATAAAAAATTCTTGGCTTTTTTTATTTTTACTCTTGATGATATATTATTTTTAAATGTTTGTTCAATATCTTGATTTAATATATTCATGTTTATTAATAAAACATTTTTTTCTTTTGTTTTTATTGTGTTAATTAAATCTATTATAAATATTGTTTTAGCTGTACTTTCAAATCCTGCAATCGATATTATTTTACTTTTTTTATTTTCTGTTTTGCTTTTAATAAATTTAGTTATTGCATATTTATTATTTTCTTTTTCATAAATTATATTTTTTAATTTTTCTATTTCTTTTTCTAATTCTTCAGTATAATTTTGTTCTTTTATTATTTTTTTAATTTCTTCTATACTAATTTCTCCATTTGAAAATACTTTATATGCATATTTTTCTAAATTTATTTTATCAATATTTCTTGATTTTTCGGTAAAAATTATTATTTTTGTTTTTTTTATTTTTTTCATAAATTCTATTATTTCTTCTCCTGGTAATTCATCGTTTAGCAAAATAAAATCTATGTCATTATTTTCTTCTAAAAAATCTAATACTGCTTCTTGATATAATAAATCTTTTCCTACAACTTCAATTTCTGGATCGTTTCTTAATTCTTCATTTACTGAATTATTTAAAATTGCTGTTATTACTTTTTTTATTTTTTTCCCACCTTTATATTAATAATTTTTCTTCTTCTGATGAGTTTATTTTCACTAATATATGATTGTGATCTATAAACATCATACTTTCTCCTTTTTTCAATGATCGTATTTCTATTTTCTCTTTTTCTGTTATGTTTATATATTCTTCTAATACTTTTATATTTTCTTCTTCTAGTGAAAAAAATATTTTTATACATGAATTATTTAATATGCTTTTTCCATACGTTCCATTTTCTAAGCTGAATAAATCTGATACGTCTTGGGTTATAGCCACACTACTTCCTGAATATTTTCTTATTGTTTTAAATATTTTATAAATAAAACTTGCTACTTCTTTGTTTGAAGTTACTCCTATTAATCTCCATATTTCATCTAAATATATTGATTTTTTAATGTTCCTATCTTTTTTTATTTTATCCCAAAATAAGTCTGTAAAAATATACATTCCATATTTTAAATTTTCTTCTCCAAGTTCATATACATCAGCTACTATCAATTTATTATCTATTTCTATGTTTGTGTAATTATTAAAGAAACTTAAAGATCCTTTTATAAATGGAAGTAACTCTATTTCAAACTTTTTTCCTTTTTTGTCTTTTTTTAAAACATTATAAAAATCTTCTAATATTGGCATTTCTGATGGTTCTTTAAAAATAGGTTTTATTTGTATCTTGTCTTTTTCTATTTTTTTATATAAACTTTTATCGTCAAAAGTTATTTCTTTTTTCTTGTATGTTTCTATTATTTTTTCTTCTATAAAAGCTTTCTCTTCCTCGTTTAGTTCTCCAAAAATTAGGCCAAAAAATCCTAATAACTTTTGTATTTTTGTTGATAAATATCCTTTGTTTTCTTCTATTGATTCTTCTCTTATGTCAAAAATATTTATATATGTTTCTGATGATGGTCCTATTTTAAAAATAGCTCCATTTAAATTTTTACATATTTTTTCGTATTCTCTTTCGGGATCTATTACATATTGTTCTATCCCCATTAACCAATTTCTTAATATTTGTAATTTGGTAAAGAATGATTTTCCGGCTCCACTTGTGCCAAATATACACATGTTTCCATTTTTATATTTTTCTCTATCAAATTTATCTATAAAAATTAATGAATTATTATAAATATTATTTCCTATAAAAACCCCTTCTTCGTCAAATATTGATGAAGATATAAATGGATATGTTCCTACTAATCCACTTGTTAATATATTTCTTTTACTTGCATGTTTAATATCGTATGAATTTTGCATTAATGGTGTACATGAAAAGAATACCTGCTCCTGTCTAAAGTTTGCTCTTTTAGTTTGTATTCCATTACTTTGCAACATTCCTTCGACACTGTTTAACTGTATTTCAAGCTCTTTTTCGCTTTCTGCATAAACATCTATGTAAATATATAATAGATATAAATCTTCATTATTTATTTGCATTTCTTTTCTTATGTATTTTGCATCATCATATGAATATTTTGCTATGTCTATATCTTGTGTGTTTTCTTTAATTGTTTTTAAATCTACTCCTACGTTTCCAATGTGATATGTTAAATCTCTTATTGTTTTATACTTATCTTTTTTTTCATAAAAAATTGATAAATTCATATTGATATTGCTAGATATTATGTTTTTTAAAATAATTTCATTATATTCTCTATAATAATCTGTACAAATTATTCCTCCATAAAATATTCCATCTATTTCAATATATTTTGGATTAGTTTCGTTTATATATGCGGGTATTATATAATCTTTTTCTTCTATTTTTCCCTCCTTTATTTCTTCTGATTTTTTCTACAATTAAAAAATGAATATAATATATCTATTGTTTCTTTTTTATCTATTTCATAAACAAAATTGCCACATCTTGATAATGTTTCTTTTATTTTGAAATATTTTTCATTTAAATTTTCTATAATAATTTTTTCTGAATTATTTTCGGGATTTATATTTTTGAATTCATCGTCTTGATGAATAATGATAAAAAAATTTTTTGATGATGATTTATTTTCTGAATTAATCTTTTTAATATATTCTATATATTGATCATATATATTTTTTGCGTTTGTTTCTTTTTTTATTTTTTTCTCTTGTTCTAGAATTAAAATTTGTTTTTTGAGATTTTCTTTTTTACTTTGAACTAAAATTTGTAAATTGAAATTAAATGTTTTTAGAAATGTTTTATAAGAATTTAAAATTGATTTTTTCTCCAATTCTGATTTCAACTCATAATTAATTGGAAAGATTTTAATTATTTTGATATATTGTTCATTTTTTAATTTTATAATTCCTTTTTCTTTTATTTCTTTTATTGGAATTAAATTTTGTGTACTATTTTCTTTTGTTACTCTGATTTTTTCTACCTCCTTCGTTTTTATGATAAATCATAGAATGCTTATGTGTCAAGGCTTTTCGTGTTTCATATTTCGACAAAAAATTTTTTTATTTTTTTTAGTATATATTTTTTAAATTTGTCTATAATAATAACATAAAGTTTATATTAGTTAAATCAAAAGTGATTTTGGTTCATTTTTATGGATCAATATTACTCAAATTATGATTAAACTTGGCTTATATTTTAGGTCATATTTAGTCTAAATATTAATTATAATGTTTGTTTTTGTGGCTATTTTTATATTGTATATGGTCTAAAAGATAGGCATTATAGTTTAGATTAAGAGTATTTTGATATTCTCACTGGTTGTTATTAGTCTTCATTTTTTAAGACGAATATGGCTAGAAAAGGGTGTTTCTATATTCGAGTAACTGATTAATTTGAGTGGTATATGGCTTATTTATATAGAAATATATATTAGGTTTGACTATTATTTGAATTAGTCTGAGCTAACAATTAATATAAGTTTTATTGCTAAGAGGCAGGTCATACTTTTTGACCTGCCTCTTATTATATTTTAGAAAACTTTTCTCATCTTTCTTTAATATTAAAATAACAATACAAAAATTTTATTATATATCAAGGTTTTTAACGTATTTTGCATTTGCTTGTATAAATTCTCTTCTTGGTTCTACTTCATCACCCATTAATAAAGTGAATGTTTCATCAGCTTTCATAGCATCATCCATTGTTACTTTTATTAATATTCTGTTTTCTGGGTTCATTGTTGTTTCCCATAATTGTTCTGGGTTCATTTCTCCTAGACCTTTGTATCTTTGTAGTCCTAGTTGTTCTCTTTGTATACCTTTTTCTTCTAATTCTTTATAATTTCTTTGTAAATCTTCGTCTGTGTAGCAATAAATATCTTGCATTCCTTTTTTAGATAATTTATATAATGGTGGTTGAGCAAGATAAACATTTCCATTTTCAATTAATGGTCTCATGTATCTAAAGAAGAATGTTAATAATAATGTTCTGATATGTGCACCATCAACGTCGGCATCGGCCATTATTATAACTTTTCCATATCTTATTTTTGTAATATCAAAATCTGCTCCAATTCCAGCTCCAACAGCTACTATAACTGGATTTAATTTATCGTTTCCATAGATTTTATCAGCTCTTGCTTTTTCAACATTAAGCATTTTTCCCCATAGTGGTAGGATTGCTTGATATCTTCTATCTCTTCCTTGTTTAGCACTTCCACCAGCTGAATCTCCCTCGACTATGTATACTTCGCATTCTTCAGGAACTTTACTACTGCAATCTGCTAATTTTCCTGGTAGTGTTGTTGTTTCTAATGCTGATTTTCTTCTTACTAATTCTCTTGCTTTTCTTGCTGCTTCTCTTGCTTTTGATGCACTTACACATTTTTCAAGAATTGCTTTTGCAATATTTGGATTTTCCTCTAAAAATTCTGCTAATTTTTCATTCATTAATGTTTGTACTATTCCAGCTACTTCACTATTGCCTAATTTTGTTTTTGTTTGTCCTTCGAATTGGGGTTCTTTTACTTTTACAGATATAACAGCTGTTATACCTTCTCTAATATCATCACCTGAAAGGTTATTATCTTTTTCTTTTAATATGTTATGTGATTTTGCATAATCATTGAATACTTTTGTTAATGATCTTTTAAATCCTTCAAGGTGTGTTCCACCTTCTACAGTGTTAATGTTGTTAACGAATGTATAAATATTTTCTGAATATGCTGTTGTGTATTGAATTGCTATTTCTATTGGAAAATCTCCGTCTTTCTCCATATATATTGGATTTGGATGTAATTTTTCTTTATTTTTATTTAAGTATTCGACAAAAGATTTTAAACCTCCTTCAAAACAGAAATCTGCTTTTTTAGGTGTTTCTTCTCTTAAATCCTCCACTACTATGTGAAGTCCTTTTGTTAAAAATGCCATTTCTCTAAATCTTGTTTCTAATACTTCAAATTGATATTCTAATGTTTCGAAAATTGTTCCATCTGCAAAGAATCTTACTGTTGTTCCTGTTTTATCAGAATCTCCTATTCTTTTTAGACTTTCTACTACTTTTCCTCTTTGGAATTTCATTTGGAATATTCCGCCATCTCTTTGTATTGTTACTTCTGTCCATTCTGATAATGCATTAACAACTGATGCACCAACTCCATGTAAACCTCCTGATACTTTGTATCCACTATCTCCACCAAATTTTCCACCAGCATGTAATTTTGTATATACAGTTTCTGCAGCTGATATTTTTGTTTTTGGATGTATATCAACTGGTATACCTCTACCATCATCCTCAACTTTTATTATATTTCCTGGCTCTATTGTTACATGTATATTTTTACAATATCCTGCTAAAGCTTCATCAACAGCATTATCTACTATTTCATATACTAAGTGATGAAGTCCTCTGATAGATACACTTCCAATATACATACCAGGTCTTTTTCTTACAGCCTCTAATCCTTCCAGTACTTGAATTTGTTCAGCATTATACTCATGTTCAAATTTTTCCATGCTTTTCCTCCTTATTTTTCAGTCATTTTAGTATTTCTTTTTCCAATTGAGTTCGAAGAAACATTAGAGATGACTCCGCATAAATTATTTTCTTTTTTATATAATACAAGAGTTTTTGGCTCTCCATTTGATATATCTTGAATTCTGTTTACTTCTTTTAATGTTTCTATTATACAATTATATTCTTTTGTATCTAAAATACTTTCAATATTAAAAATTCCTATTATTTCATCTCTCTTTATTATAATATCTTTTCCTATGTGTAAATACATTTTCTTATATTCCTTTGCTTAGTTTTGCGTTTTCTATATGATATACTGCATTGTTTTTCTCTTCTACTAATATCTTATCTGTGCAAGTTATAAATACTTGATTATCTTCTATTGCTTTTGTTAAATTATTTCTTCTATTTTCATCTAATTCTGACATGAAGTCATCTAATAAAAGTATTGGTGTTTCACCTATTTCTTCTTTAATAATTTTAAGCTCGGTCAATTTAAGTGACAAAACTGCTGTACGTTGTTGACCTTGTGAGCCGTAAACGTTTACTTTTTTGTCATTAATAACTATTTCAAAATCATCTCGATGAGATCCTGTAGAAGTAAATCCTTTTCTTATATCATTTTCTCTATTTTTTAATAAATTATCATAATACTCTTTTTTAGATTTTCCTGAAGATATAAATGAAATTTCAATTTTTTCTTCATCTTTTCCACAGTTTGTTATCATATTGTGGATATCTTTTATTTTTTCTTGAAATTTCTGCATATATTCAGATCTATAATTATAAATTTGATATGAAAGTTCAGATAAACTCTCATCCCATATTTCTAACATATCTTTACTTTTGTTGTCAAATTTTATTTGCTTTAAATATGAATTTCTTTGTTCTAATGTTTTTAAATATTTGTTTAAAATGTGCAAATAATTAGGTTTTAATTGGCTTATCATTATATCTAAAAATTTTCTTCTTTCCGAAGGTCCACCTTTTATTATATCTATATTATCTGGATAGAAAAGTACTAAATTAATTTTTCCTATAATTCCACTTATTTTCTGCTGTTTAACTCCATTTACATAGAATGTTTTTTTATCTGCAATTTCAATATTAATTTTTCCTTCTCTATCTTTTCTTACATATTGTACTTCTATTTTAGCTCTTTCTTTTCCCATTTTTATTAGTTCATTATCTTTATTTGTTTGAAAAGATTTGCCAATTGCACTTATATAAATAGCTTCTAGTATATTAGTCTTTCCTTGTGCATTATTACCATATATTAAATTAAAGTCTTTTTTAAATTCTACATCTAAATTATCATAATTTCTAAAGTTTTCTAATTTAACTTTTTTTATGTACATATTAATCCTTCATTCTAATTGGTAATATCATATATTTGTATTCTTCACTTTCAACTGGTCTTATTACGCATGGTGAAATGTTAGTTCCAAATTCAATATATACTTCTTCATCTTCTATTACTTTTAATGCATCTAAGAAATATCTTGGATTAAATCCAACTTCTAAATTCTTTCCTTCTGTAGAAACATATATTTCTTCTTTAGCATCACCTGTTTGATTTGTACAAGAGATTACTACTTTTCCTATTTCAATTGATATTTTAACAGGATATTTTTTCTCTTTTTCAATAGATGATGATGAAATTAATATAATTCTTTCAAAACAATTTTGAATATTATTTTTATTTACTCTTATTCTTGTTTCCCATTGTGCAGGAATTGCATTATTATAATTTAAAAATTCTCCATCTAAAAGTCTTGTTACTATTTTGCAGTTTTCCATTTCAAATAATGCTTGATTTTTAGAAATTCCTATTTTAATAGTATCAAATGAATCTAATATTATTTTATTAATTTCATTTAATGTTTTTCCAGGTATAACTGCGTGGAAATTATTTGCTGGACTATTTAATACGTTTGTTTTTAAAGCTAATCTATATCCGTCCACTGCAACAACATTTAGCTTATTGTTTTCCACTTCGAATAAACAACCTGTGAATA
>USQZ01000010.1 GCA_900556975.1 uncultured Clostridium sp.
TTCCTAAATCATCAACAACTGTATCAAATGTAATTACAAGAGTTGCACCTGCTTGTAATTTATAATCTGTTAATGTAATAGTTTTTCCACTAACTTGTATTTTAGTTTGTGCATCTGCTAAGTTAGCTGTTACATTACCAGAAATACTTAATCCTTTTGGAAGTTCATCACTTAAATTAATTATTCCAGCTTCTGAACCCTTAGCATTTGAAACTGTAATTGTATATCTTATAATATCCCCCTCATGAACAGTTGAACCTGTTAATTGTTTTGGTGATATAGTACAATCTGCAATCTCACTTACCTTAGTTGTTTCAATAATTGGTTTCTTAACATATTTGGGTCCATCAGGATCTTCTGCCTTAGCATCATTAACTACAACATAGTTTGCATCAATTACTTTTGTACATACTTTATTTCCATTTTCATCTTCACCTAATGTATCTACTGTAACATTAAAAGTAATTTCTAATTTTTCTCCAGCACCCAAAGTATAATCTTTTACTGAAATTTTATTATCTTCTACAATAATATTTGCATCTTCTTTACTTACTCTTACAGAAGTTGCATTAAGTGTTAATCCATCTGGAATAGCATCCTCAAGATTAATTTTCTCGTCTGTTTCTCCAGTATTTGATACAGTAATTGTATATGAAATTGTATCTCCTTCATGAACTGTAGAAACTTTTTCAACCTTTTTTAAATCACCAGTTTCAGTACATTCTGAAACTAAACTTTCCTTAGTTGTTTTGATGATAGTATTATGAGTTTCATTTGTTTTATCACCATTTACAACAGCTGTATTTCTAATAGTTCCTGTAGCATCTTCATTTACACGCACTATAAAACTTACACTCGTTACCTCTTCACCATCTTCAAAATCAACTGTCCAGAAAATTTTAGTTACGCCATCTACAGTAGTTTCTGTACCACCATTACTAACATCAATTAATGATGTTTGAGCAGGTACACTATCTGAAACTCTTATTTCTTTTCTAGCCTCTTGGCTTATATTTTTGATTTCGATAACATATCTAATTTCATCTCCAGGTACTACTGTTTTTGCATCTTCATTTTCTGCTCTTTGAGGAATTAATTCTTTATCCTTTATTACATAAGCTTTTTTTACTGCTGTAATTCCTAAATCCTCAACATTTACATCTGTAAATTTTCCAGCCACATCTAGGTTTTGCCAAGACACAGCTAAATCTTCAGAAATCTGTCTTTCAACTTCTTCAACTCTTGAAGTAACATACTCTTGATTAGGAACATTAGTATTTGTTGTTGATGTAGTTGTTCCTGTTGCTTGAGTAGTTGGTGCTACTGAAGTTGAAGGTTGGCTTGTAGTATTCGTTGTTGGATTTGCAGATTCACTTGGCATAACACTATTATTAGTAGTGTTTTCTGAAGATGTGTTTCCTTGTGCATCAGAATTATTTTCAGTTGCACTAGGAGATTGTTCTACATTCTCTGATGCATTTGTATTTGCATTTTCAGATTCAGGTTCTTGTTGAGCTATTTCATCAATAGCAGTAGCTGAACCATCATCTTTCAAGAAAGCAACGACTCCAACAATTGCAACAATAGCTAAAATACAAATAGCTACAATAGCAATTATAGTCTTCTTATTAAGAGTCTTGAACTTATCCATTTTTTCCTCCTATTCTTGATTATTTTTAATTTCTCTAGCTTTTGTTACTAATCTTTTTTTATTTCCATTTGAACACGTTATAAGTGTTACCTCTTTTGTACTTCCATCAATAGATTCGACACATGATACATCATTTGGATCTATAATATAATAATCAAAAACTTCATAATCAAGTGTTCTATTCTTCATGTCAGTTATTTTAATTATGTCACCCTTCTCCAAATTTTTGGTTTTTCCAAACATTGTGCCATCCCTATTGTTATGTCCTGCAAGAGTAACATTTCCAACTTCGTTTAATTCACTTCCCCAAAACTTAGTAATAGACAATCTCATCCCTTTATTATCTGTTCTATCTAAAATCGGATATTTCAGGTTAATCTTAGGAATAGTAATTATACCTATTACCTTGTAATCATCTATCATTATGTCTTCTGAAATTTTTTCATCATTATTATATTTGGTTTCAAATTCGTCAACAACAGCAGATAAATGCTTTTCATTTACCTGATTTCTACCATACTTAATAATAATCATAATAATTGTTATAGCTATAACAATTAAAAGTAAAATAATAATAAAGTTAAAAATTTTATTTTTACTCATTATCTTTTTTACCTTTGCTATTTGCTTTTTTCATAACAGCAACAATAACAAGTAAAGCTACTGCAATTCCTAATATAACAAATAAAATTATGCTATCATAAGTAATTGGTAATTTTGATGTTGTTGTTACAATATTTTTATCTTTAACAAATTCTTTGTCTTCATTTTGGAAACAAGTTAAGAATTGAACATCAACTATTTCTTGTGAATCATTTCTAATCCAAAGAATATATTTATCACCTGTTTTAGAATCTGCAGGTTGATCAATTCTCATATCAGAAACTAAAGACCAATTATCAGCTGTAGGCATTAATTGGTTGTATAGATCATAAAATTCTTTACACATCCTTATATTTTCATATAGTCCTGAGTTGGCTTTTAAACTATTAAGTTTTTCAGCTAAATCCATAAATTTGTTGTAATCTTCAGTACTTGGTAATTTTACTAAATAATATGAATATTCAGAGCTACTATCATCTATGATATCGACTCTACCAATTGAAGTTGTATACTCAATTCCATTTTCAGTTCTCTTTGTAACTGTTTTTTGTGTAGTATCAACTGCAATTTTCTTTGTAACATTATTTACCAAATCAACTGCTTCATATGGAATTGAATTATCTAAACTAATTTGAATTCCTTCTGCTAAATAATTTTCATCTAAATCTCTAGCATATACGTAAACAGTTTTTCCAACAAAATAGTTATCATATCTTTCTTTTGTAATATGCATTACATATTTACCTTCAACTGTTTCTTTTTCAGCTTTCATATAATCTAAATATTCTTTATCAGCAGTTGTGCTATTTGCAAATGCATATTCATATTCTTTATCTAAACTAGATTCCAAATAAACAATATATTCGGTATCGTTTTTCTTTAGTACTGTTATTTCTTCATCAGCGAAAACTTTATTAGAAAAAAATAAAATGAATAAAAACATCATACAAAAAGCAATTTTTATGCCAAATGTTTTTTTCATTTTCTCACCTCCTATTTTTTAAATTTCAGAATTATTTCATTCGCGTAAACATTTTATAACTAACGGTTCCCTATATTTGTCAACGTCTTTTCGCTATATTTCGCCTTTTTACGCGAATTTTATAAATCTGCTATAACATTTCTATTCCTAAAAAAGTTATCTATGAATGCAAAAAAAATAACTTTGAGATATAAATCCCAAAGTTATTTTTTTTAATTTATCTTATTTTAAGTTTATCTTATTTTAAGTTTAATCCTTTTCTTCCAGCATAGATAGCTACATCGCCTAATTGAGCTTCAATGTTTAATAATCTGTTATATTTTGCAACTCTATCAGTTCTGCAAGGAGCGCCTGTTTTTAATTGTCCAGCGTTTGTAGCAACTGCAACATCAGCTAATGTTGTATCTTCTGTTTCACCACTTCTATGAGAAACAACAGCTGTCATTCCATTTTTCTTAGCTAATTCAATAGCATCTAATGTTTCAGTTAAAGTTCCGATTTGGTTTAATTTGATTAATATGCTATTTGAAACTCCTAAATCAATACCTTTTTGTAATCTCTTAATATTTGTAACAAATAAATCGTCACCAACTAATTGGATTTTATCTCCTAAAGCATCAGTTAATTTTTTCCATCCTTCCCAATCTTCTTCTGATAAACCATCTTCGATTGAGATAATTGGATATCTATTTACTAAATCTTCATAGAAAGCAATCATTTCATCACATGTTTTTGTAACACCGATTTTCCAGAAATGATATTTTCCTTCTTGTCCAATTTTCTTAGCTTCATCATACATTTCAGTTGCAGCAACGTCTAATGCTAAGCAAACTTCTTCACCTGGTTTGTATCCAGCTTTTTCTATAGCTTCCATAATTAAAGCTAAAGCTTCATCTTCATCTTTAACATCTGGAGCGAATCCACCTTCATCACCAACACCAGTAGCTAATCCTTTTGATTTTAAAACTTTCTTTAAGTTGTGATAAATTTCGCAACACATTCTAATACATTCTGAGAATGATTTTGCACCAACTGGCATAATCATGAATTCTTGAACACTAAGTGTAGAATCAGCATGTTTACCACCATTCATTATGTTCATCATTGGAGTTGGTAATGTTTTACCGTTTGTTCCACCAATGTATTGATATAATTCCATTCCTAAAGAAGCTGCAGCAACTCTAGCAACTGCTAAAGAAACACCTAATGTAGCGTTAGCTCCTAATCTACCTTTATTTTCTGTACCATCTAATTCAATTAATGTTTTGTCTAATTGAACTTGATCATAAACATTCATTCCAATTATTTTGTCTCTGATTATTGTATTAACATTTTCAACTGCCTTTAAAACACCTTTTCCTAAGTATCTTGAAGAATCACCATCACGTAATTCAACTGCTTCAAAACTTCCTGTAGAAGCTCCAGATGGAACCATAGCAACTCCACTAAATCCTCCAGCCATAACTTCAACTTGAACAGTTGGATTTCCTCTAGAATCTAAGATTTCTAAAGCCTTTACATCTTCAATTTCCAAATAATCTTTCATTATTTCGACCTCCTATAATATTTACAATTAAATTATAATTATATCTGAATTTCAAGATATATATATTCATATATCCTTCAGTCCGTTTCAAATTCTATCACAGAACTCTTTATTTTTCAATTACTAAATTAAAAATTTTCCAATTACTTAGATACAGACTCTTTTTTATCTTTATTTTTTCTTACAACTACTATTGTAATCACTCCAATTAATGCAACGATAAACACTACAGCATACACCATAATATTATCACCAGTTTTAGGATTTTTTTGATTTATACTATTATCAGTTAATGCCTCATTAGTTTCCTCATTAAGTTTCTCATTAGACTCCTCATTATTAAAAACTTCTTTACTTGCTATAGCATAATTCGAAAAACTAGAAGTTTTAAAAGTAATTGTATTTGTTTTTGAATCATATGTTGTAGGTAATATTTCATAACTTCCATCACCTTTTTCATGAACCATAATCACATCATTTCCATCCAGACCACTTTCAAGTTGAAAACTTATTGTAGCATCATTATTCAAATCATTTAATTCGTTTTTCCAAACATCTGATGAAATACCTTTATATAAAACCTGTTCTAAATTAATATTTAAATAAGATGATATTTTGTAATCTTTAGCTTCCTTCTTAAAGTTCAAAATCTGTTCTGGAGTTAGCTCCACATCACTCACAGATAAAATAACTGAACCAGAATCAATTTCATTTTCTCCAATTTCAATATTCCCAGACTTAACTTTATCAGAATCACATTTAACAACATCTTCTACTCTTTCAAAAATCCCACTTAAATGAACATTTACATTAGGCATAATATATTCAAAAGTAGACTGCTCACCACACGCTTTCAAAACCTGATCATTTATCTTAATTGAAGTTAATTGATAACCATAATCAGGTTTTAACTTCATTATAACCTTATATCCAGGCTTCACCGTAGCCCATCCACTTTTCTCATTCTGCTTAACCTCATTCAATCCAATTGAATTACCTTTTTTATCTTTAATATCTAATATTTCAATAGTTCCATTTTTTAATAACTCATCATCTTTTAAAGATGAATTATTAGATTTTTCAGAGTCCCATATAATCGTTCTTGGTGTATCAAAAAATATTAGAGATCTCATAACTTTTATTTCATATTTTTTTGCTGGTTTAACTAAAAAAGTCAATTTATCAGTTTTTTCTTCTGGTAAAGTCATAAATTCACCATTAATTTCTACACTACCTATAGTCCCATCGCCAAAAGCTAGCTGAATTGTAATCTGATTATTTATATTTCCTGCAATATAGCCTTTACCAGTTCCAATTACATTTTTAGATTCTCCTCCAACCTTTTCATCATTTAAATAGATTTCCATACCAAATCCATCATACTCTCCGCTAACAGAAATATCACCAAATATATTTATAACTTCAATATCCAAATTTTCCGAAAAAATCTTATTATCTAATTTAAAATATCCATCATCAGGAATATCATATATTTCTCCATTTATCTTCAATTTTGTATTTTTATTAACATTATTTATCTTTAAATAATAATCTTTTTCGCTTAAGTTAATTTTCATATTATTGTTATTAATATTTATGTCATCAAATTTATTTATATTGTTATTAATCTTATTAGACAAGTTTATACTGTTATTATCATAATGTATCTCTCCATTAATAATATCGTCATTATTAATAAAATTTAAAATTACTTCATCCACATCCTCAGCATATACTTCCGATATTATTGGAAAAACAACAATATTAAGTAATATCATAATGCACAGACATGCTAAAAACCTAATCTTTCTCATTTTTTTCTCCTCCTTATATAAAATTCACCTTTATTTTAACATATAAAAAAATAAAGTCTAGTAAAAAATATATAATCAGCTTATAATAATTTCCAAATGCAAAATTTGTGAAATGTTTATCCTTTTCAAATAAACTCAAAAACAGAGCGAGTTGTTCAAATTCAACTCGCTCTGCCTCTTTTCTGGCTTGAATTTTATTCTTCGTGCTCAATCAATCGATAATCAGTTCCATCCGGTAAATGGAAGTTAAACCTCGGATCCAAAGTTCTGTCGTACTTTTCAATTGGATACTTTACTCTACCTAGTCCAGCACATTTATAGCAATAAACATACAATGTATAATCATTGATGCCCATCGCTTCCTCTTTTTTAAGGAACCTTATCTGCTTAACCTTTGGTTGATCAGCACCGTACTCCCAAACATCTCGAAAGCCACGAACCAATTCGATATCGCACTCCCACATGTTAATAATACCAACATGCTGACCGCCTTCAACCTCTGCAAAAACAATTGGATGGTCTTCACCGCCATAGCCGTCAATGTCCTCAACAGATCCAGTCGCAAGAACCTTAGCTTTGGCATAAGTATACTTTCCTTTCAACTTACAATCCATACTAAAAACTCTTGGTTCTCTCGATTCTTTAGCTTTATACCTTGAATCAAATACAGAATTCAACTCAGCAATTTTAGCAACCTGAGCTACTGCTTCAAGTCCGCAAAGTCCGTAAACCGTATAATTACTGATTTCCTTAGCCTCATCCTCATCATATGCTTCAAAATAACACTCGCTTTCGTCAATTGGTGATCCATAAGTTCGAACCTTATACCTAAAATATCCGCTACCCGTGGCATAAGCTAAATTAGGAATACCTATAAACGCAACTGGTCCGATTTTCTTACAAAATCCGAAACCCGCATTATAAGTTGTAAGCTCATTTAATTTTACAACTTCATCATACGTGTAAGTTCCTTCAAGCAAATAATCATTGCAACCAGCCGAATCCTGCGTGACGAAAACCAAACGATTCCCAACTCTTTTAGCAATCGCCTTCCGACCAGGATTCATTTTTTGAAACAATTGAGTCAAAACTCTTTCAAGCATATTCTCTCCTCCTTCAATGCTTTCTAATCAACAAGTTACATTGGTGAAACAAAAAGCTAGAGAAAAATTCTCTCACTATTAAGTAAAAAAATATAGAAAAATACACTATATGGCTCATATTCTAGCACATTTTCTTCTCTAAATCAACATAAAAGAGCTCTGGAATACTATCCAGAACTCTTTTACATCATTGCTATTTTTATTTAATCTCTCAAATAATGTCTTTTATAATTTTAAATTTTATCAAACTCAATTTCTAAATCTTTTCAATCAAATATTTCATATCTCTGCAAAATCTATTAAAAAGGTTCATCACCTGCGAACTCAATAGGTTCTTGTTTCAAACATTCCAATTGTTCTACAGACAAATACTTCTTATCAACAGTAATACTAAGTACAAACTCGCTAAAGAAATTATCGTTCATTACATAACATCCCTTTACTTTAGCCTTGTCTCCATAACTATCTTCAATCTTCCATCTTTGAGGAACGCCATCAACCAAATTAACACCCACAAAAGACATAGCATGATGCATACAAATATCACGCAAATTCAAGGCCTCTTCTTTAGATAAAGTTTCAAAATTTAATGTATCAGCATAGTCATATAATCTCGTATCTAATACTCCTGATTTTGTATCTCTAAACTTCATTATATGAGCACCCATATAAACAGGAATACCATCTTTCAACTGCTTAATTGTTAGCTCTTTCAAATCCTCTATTGGCAAATTCAAATATCTAGCATAAGCTTGACGAACATTTCCTTCATATTTCAATCTATAAACTTTATTAAACTCTTTATTATACATAGGAAAATTACCTATAGTAACAAAATCCTCTAATTTCAATTTCAAAAATCTATTCTTAAACTCAATAGGTGTCAATCCATCAATTCTATGATACTCACCATTTTTATCCTTATACTCATAATTAAATTTAGTTAAAGGTTCACCAATCAATTTGCACAACAAAATATAATTTTCTTGTAAAAACTTATTTTTATTTTCTCTTAATAATTCAATATCAGCACTATTTCTCTTTAACTCAATTAATTTTAAAATATCCTTTTTAACCTTTTCAGTATAAATACATTGCACTCTTAAGAAATTTGTACTCTCAACAGCATCAGGATTATATGAATAAGGCAAAACTCCATACTTATCTATAATAGCTTCAAACCATTCCCAATAGCCACCTTCATTTACACAACTAGCAATTATTTTTTCTTTATGAATATAATCATAATCAACGTTCGCTAAATTAATTATATTCTCATATGTATTATTTGATTTTTCAAGTTTATCATAAAAAGCAATATAACTATTAGATAGTTCTAAATCAGCAACATTCATATTTAAATTCTTAGCAATATCATATTTTATTAAGTTCAAACCACTAAAAATCCAGCATTTATGACTATCCTGTTGATCATATCTCTTACTCTCGGGCAATTCAATATTAAAAACAGGTTGATTTTCTATAATAACCTCTCTACTAATACACGCTTTCTCCACACCATTCTTAGTTATCGCATTTTCAATCACCTTATTCATTCTATCAGAATCATAAACTTCTTTGAATTTCTTAATTTGCTCTAATGATATTTGATCATTCATTAAATCTTCCTCCTTTTTCAATATAACTGTTTTAAGCTATAAATCACTAACCACTCTTTTTACTCTCTCAATAAACTCTTCTCTGTTTTCTAAAGCCTGTCTCAACTTGCTTACCGCTTCATCAAACTCCTTGTCCTCCAAATAAACCTTAGCATATCCTCTCTCACCATACTTCTCAACTAAATGTTCATACACTTTATCAAACTGTTCTTCTTCAGACAAACCAATATAATTCTTCTTACCATATGTATATGACCTCTTGATGGTATTATCAATATCCACAATAGTTCTATCCGCTGTACTTACAATCTTGCCATAAATAGTTCTAGGGACATGATTGCAAGAAGCTCTATGATCCTCAATAGCCTCCTTGATTACCATTCTCTGCTCATCAGCAAACCACTTCTTAATATTCTCATCTTTCATAAATATCTCCGCAGAAATAATTTCATGTCTCTTTCTATCAATAAAATGTCCCAAATCATGATATGCAGCCACCGTATACACAATATTAAAATCAACATCATATCCATCGGCTAGCTCCAAACTTCTTCTTATAACAGTCTTAATATGATTAATTCCATGAGCAAACTCATTTCTATCATATAAAGGAAATATTTCATTTTTGATATATTCAACTAATTCCTCATTTAATTCTTTATTCAAAACCTTTCTCCTTAAAAATTAAAATTTAAGTTCTTTCATATTATTTATATCTAAATCAATTTCTTTATAAATTTCATCAACCGTACAAGAAACAGTATCTTCAAATGAACATCCCAAAATTCCTAATATATTCTCTATATCTTCCTTATCTTTTCCCTCAAACTCAACATATGAAGGTAACATAGGCCACGTATCAATATCAATTTCATGCTCATTTAAAATATATTTTTCTCTTTTTTTCTCTTGATAACTTCTATATGAAAAGCCCAACTTTTCAAGTAATTCATTTGTTTCTTCAAATGAATTAACCTTTATTTCTGTTTCTTCCATTTGTTGAATATTTGATTTATTATCTCTTAAAACATGTTTAATTGTTAAAGTAACCTTCTCTTTAACCTCACCATTTTCTTTCTCTTCAATAGTTTTTCTTAATCTAACCCATTTTCTAGGAGTAGCCTTATACTTATCAATAATTTCATTTAATTTTTGACTATTTAAAATCTCTAAAATTCTTTCTTTATCAAATGTAAATATCTCTGATAAATTACTAATCTTAAAATTTTTATTCAAAAACTCAACATCATCATTATCTATTAATTGATCAACTTCATAAAAAAGATTTTTAATTTTTGCTAATACTATATCTTTCCTAGACTCAAGAATTTCATTATTCAATTCGTATAAATCAGCATAATATCTTTGATTAATGTACATTAAATCATACACACATAAATATTGCTTTGAAGAACTAATATACTTTCCACCAGCATTCGTTATCTTATTTACAATGTTCTCCTTATCAATATTTAAAATCTTAACTTCCAATTCCATACTACTCATAATATTTTTCTCCTATTAAATAATATTTTTTCTTTCGACGGATATTGTATCATAATAAATTTTATTCATCAACGAAATTACCTATCTAATAATCTCTATCATCATCAGTTAAATTCCCGTGAAAACCATACACTTGCCTGCATAACGGCTGGCTCCTTGTTCCACCTTTTACAACTACTTTTTCCAAATCATCATATATACTATGTAATTTTATACCATATTTCTCCATCGTCTCCACATTCATTTCTTTAAATGCTGGACATGGCAATATTGTTCCATCATACTTTATATCTAATTTTTCAGTTCCAGCAGTACATAAATGTGATATTCTTCCATTTAGCGGAATACCTATTCTAATATTACCACTATAGTTTTCCTTTTCTCTTTTTAGTATTTCGCCAAATTCTTTTAACTCAGTTTCATCTAACATCAATTCTTGTTTATTCTCCAAGCCTCTTCCTTGTGGTACAAAATTTAAAATACTAATATTCTTTACACCTGCCATTTCCAAGCATTCTAATATATCAGGAAACTGTCTATAATTTGGTTTCATTGGAATAAAATGAACATCTACATCTAATCCAACTCTACTTGCTCTAATTAATGAATCCATCAAATCTGTATTTAAAGCTTTTCTTCCCATTAAATCATTATCAATCTCTTCATCTAATGCCTGCCAATCAAATACAATTTTATTTACATCAAGGTTTTTTAATCTTTCTAATTCTTGTCGCGTTATAGATGTAAATTCTCCCGGATTCAACATTCTTCCATAATACGCTTGCACATTTCTTTTTAATCTTTCATTCCATGGCTCATTCAATTCTATCTCTTGTAAATCATGATTACATTTATCTTTTATATATTCAATTACTTCCGTTGGAATCGCAGAGTTCCTTTTTATCCCACTTGTAAATATAACTGTTCTAAGTCCATTATCTTTACAAAACTTTACCATCTCAAATAAATCTGGATGTAAAAAAGGTTCTCCTCCAGAAATTGATATCTCGCCTATTCCACCTTGATCAATAAAATGTGTTACTGCCCTTTTAAAATGTTCTATTGGTATTATTGTCTTTTTATCCTTTGATGAATTAGAAGAACAAAACTTGCATTTATTAGGACAAGTTTGTATTATTTCAAAACATAAATCCTTTAACATAAACATCCTTCTTTCAGATTTTTATTTTAAGTAGATTTGTATTGTATCATAAAAAGCTATATTCAGCAAGAACAAAAGCGGACATCAATACCATTTGACCAATTATAACATTTTTAAGTCCGCGTCTTTGTTCGCGCGCGAAATTTGCTTTGCAAATTTCTGTGCATTGTTATTTTTATATAAAAAAGCATTCCTAAACATCAGTCATAATTAGACCTTATTTAAAAACGCTTTTAAAAATTATTTCTCCTCTTTATACCATTTAGCAAATTCATTCATAGCATCAACTGATTGATATTTCTTCCTATTAGCTCTTTCCTCATCAGTCATCTGAGCCAATGTCTTGTCATACCCATATGGTTTATATATATACCATAAATCAGACCACTTTTTATCTGTATCATTTCCTAGCACTTTATTAGCAAGCTCACCTTCATGCTTTCCCATAAATTGATGCAATTCCTTGCCATCATAATAAGATAAACACTCAGTAAACCTACAATCTCTGTTTTTCTTTCCTTCCATCAACTTTAAAATTCCTTGTATTCCTATAGTATCTAAAGCAAAATTAACAAAAGCCTTTGGAAATCCATCTAACTCATCTATCCAAAATCCACAATCTAAAGATATACAAGGCTTATTCACTAACTTATAAGCCTCCATAACTTTCTGCTTTGAAATATACTTAATATCATCACTTCTTGGTTCATCTAATTCATATTCAAAAACTTTAAAATTAACATCTTTTAAATGCTTTTTAGCAGACGCAATTTTTCCTTTATTATGTGTTACAAATACAACCTCTTCCATTTTCATATCCTCTTTCTAACATATTTTGCTCATTTATTATAAAACATTTATATCAGATTTTCCACCTTTTTAACTTACAAATTCTTATGCTTAACAGTAGAATACTTATCATACCCACGTCTTACTAAATCCTCATATGTATCCCATATATCATCAGGAATATCAGTTTTCTCCTGCCATCCTCTCTCTGCAAAAACTTTCATTCTCTCAACAGAGCAAACCAAATCCTCTATAACCTCTCTACTATCTCCTACTTCTTTCTCATATTGTTCACAATACTCTTCATACCCAATATTTTGAGATGTAATAATAGGCGTACATTCTGGTATAATTTTTCTTATTGTTGCTTCTACTCTTTTTTCAACATATGGTTTACAAACAACAATACATGTTTTTATATCTAATTTTTCCTGCTCAATTAATTTCTTAACAAATCTAAAATTATCTCCAGTATTAGCTGATTTGTTTTCAACAAAAACCTTCTCTTTAGGCACACCATGTTCAATAGCATATTGAGCAAATTTATCCGCTTCTGGCTCATTCCATATATCTTTTGTAACCTTTCCCAAACCACCAGAAAATATTATTTTATCAGCATAATTCTTAAAAAATAAATCTACAGTTACTTTTGCTATATTCAAATCTTCACTTCCAAGACCAATAATACAATCAACCTTTTTAAGTTCATGATTACATTTCATATAATTCCATAATTTTTTTATTTCTTCAACTTCATTACAATCCATATTTCAAATTCCTTTTTAAATAATACACTATAAATCAAATTTTTCTTTTATCATTTTAGCAACTTCCTCAGCTGATATATTTTCATTATTAATTCTCATATAATTCTTAAATATTTTTTCTCCTTCACCTAAATCAGAATTTAGCTTATGCTTAGTCATCGATCTTATTAAATCATTTTCACTCCATTCCAAATCTCTTTTTGATGCCTTATGTTTTAATCTATTATCCGTTTTGTTTCTTTTTAATCTTTCTTCCAAAGACGCTTCTAACTCTATTACATAAGATTTTTCAAACAAACTCGTCCACTTATCCTTTTCTTTATTTTCTTCTTCAAAACGATCTCCAAAATCAAAACAACCCGTAAATATTATTCCCTTTTCATTGCTTTTTGCAAATTCTTTAAATACTTCATATCTTATAAGCTCATTCATTTTGTGAAACACATTCTTATCATAATCAAATATTAATCTCACCATTTCTATTGTCATATGATTATAAAATAATTTATATCCTGTTATTTTCGCTAACTCTTGACCAACAGTCATCTTTCCGACAGCCTGTGGACCTATTATTAATACAAACTTAGGCATATAAATCTCCCCCTAAACTATTCCTACATTTTATATTTTATCGACATCTATTCCTAATCTTCTAAAATTTTCATTAATTCTTGTCATATCTCTATATCTTCCTTCTTTTAGTTCAAATCGATAATTTTCTCCTTCTATATTTAAATTTTCATCTTCCAATTCTTTATCAATATCATATGGCACTTTTATAAATTGAAATGAAATATCAGAAGTATAATCTTGTGAATCATATTCTCCTTCTATAATCAAATAATTACTTTTTGTCGTTTCCAAAACACTACTATCTCTATCGTCATTTCTTATAACATCAAAAGAATTTCCCACACTACCTACATTTATCAAGGTTTTATTATATATTTTGTCAAAATAAGAATGATGAATATGTCCATATATAACTATATCAGCAATATTTTGAGTACAAGTATTTTCACTTGGCAAAAACATTTGATATTTTGTTTCAATACTATCAACATTTAATATAGCTTTATTATTAACTTTAGGTGTCGCATGAAATAATCTTATAAAACTTCCACTCATATAAAATTCATAAGAAAACGGCAAACTCAATAAATACTTTCTATCTTCCTCAGTAATTAAAGATTGATTCCATTTTATTCTCTTTTGTTCTGCTTCAGGCAATCGCTCTAAATCTTCATGCTCCATTGAAAAATATTGATCTGTATTACCTCGAATTACTACATCACATCTTTCTCTTATTAATTTTATACATTCCTTTGGATGAACCCCCTTTGCAATTGTATCTCCCAAACAAATTATTTTATCAACATTTCTTTTTTCTATATTATTTAATGTAGCCTTTAATGCTTCCAAATTTCCATGTACATCTGAAATAACTGCTATTCTCATTACATTACCCCATTATCTTTTATATATTACTATTTTAAAATTTTTTTAACTTTAATCCGTCTTCCATATTTATTTTTGTCGGCATAACATATTTAGCATCTACTTTATGAGCTATTAAATTAGTTATTACCTTCATAGCTCTTGAACCATCAAACCACTTTGGATTATCACTATTTGCTCTAACTCTGTCTAAAGAAGCTACCAAAGCATCATGATCATATTTATCACACATTTCAATTGTTAACATATATTTTTGATTTTCATTTTTATATAAACTATTCTCTATCAAATCATATCTTGCATTATTATACCAATAGAAATGATCACCACCAGCTAATATCAAAACATCTGCCTTAACATCTATATTGCCAATCAATTCATTAACATAGTTATAAACATCATTAAAAGTACAACTTGGAATATCATTTTTTAAAGTATCAAATTTATTTGTAACATCTACAACTCCGAAACCATAAAATTTTTTATCAATAACTTTTTTATTATTTACAAATATAAGTTCAATAGAACCTCCACCACCTATAAAAACACAAATGTTGCCATCATAATCCACATTATTATAACAACCTAAAGCTGTATAATTAGCTTCATCTTCTTGAGAAACGACTTGAATTTCCAAATTAAATTTATCATTTAACTTCTTATTAATTTCACTTAGCTCTTCATTAGATATACTTCTAAATATACTACATCCATAAATATTTATATTCTTTGTATACTTCAAAGCATTCTCTATAACTTCATCCAATTTACTTAAGTCATTTTCATTAATTCTATTTTCACTTTTATAGTTTTTCTTAAATTCAATTGTAACAGTATTTTCATACATTAACTCCTCATCATTATATATATGAGTTTTAGTATTATTACTTCCAATTTCTATAATAGCCATCATATTATCCATCTTTTCTTTCTCCTTTTTTTACAATTAATATTTTATAACTTTTATATCTATCCATTATTAAAGTTTTATATTATTTACAATTATACTTGTCTTACAAATAACTAACAATATCCTCCAACGTATCATATCCACTCTCACTATTGATATGCCCTGCATTTGGTATACAAACTTGCTCTGTTGCAATCTTATCTGCAAATTCTTTTTCAACTTCATATTTCACATATGGATCATTATCTGAATAGAAACAAATTATTTCATCCGCATACTGTTTCACATCTTCCAAATTATCAAAGTACATTGATTTATTAACATTGTCATACTCTTCATTTATACCCAAATAATTATTAAATCCACATACAAATATTAACTTCTTAACCTTCACCTTATTTTCAACTAAAAATTTTGATATAAACACAGGCGCAATACTATGACCTATAATAGTTGTATTCTCATTTATAAGGCTCAAATCTAAATAATATCTTAACAATTTACTCCAATTCTCATAATTTTGATATCCTACTCCTATTGGAAAATCTGGTACATATACCTGCTTTCCATCTGACCCAATAAAATCATGTAACCAACTAAACCAATTTCCAAATGGACTTCCAAATGAGCCATGTATTATAAAATAATTTTCCATCTCTATTCCTCCTATATTAGCTTTTTCTCATTATTGTATGTCACTTTTATTTTCATATCCTATCATAAAAAGGTTAAAAAAGAAAGCCTCATAACAAAGGAAAGGCCTTCTTTTTAGTTTTATCTATATAATTTTTTCGTTTTATAAAAATTTATAGCACGGATTTTTCGATTTTTCCGTGCTATAAATTTTTGTAGAACGATTTTTTTACTTTTTCCGTGCTATAAATTTTATTTTAAAAATAAATCAATATACTTTTGAAAAGCAAAAACTTGATTTCTACTATATCCTGTTGTTTCTTGTATAATTCCTTTTTCTTGCAATGAATTCACAGTAACATTTAATGTCGTTGGTTTTATATCTATTTTTTCCAATATTTTCTTTCTTGATATAATTGGCTCATCATATAATACATCTAATACCTTTCTTGCATTTTCTGGTTTTACTGACAAATCCATTATAACCTTGTCCATTTCCATTGTTAGTTCAACTACATTTCTAAATTTTTCTTTTGCCGTTTTCGATGTTTCAATAACCGCTTCTAAGAAAAATTTAATCCATCCTATCATATCATTATGAGTTCTCACTCTTGTAAGCATATCATAATATGTATCTTTATTTCTTTCAATATAATCTGAAATATATAAACAAGACTTCTCAAGCATTCCCTTACTCTGAATATATAATGGAATTAGTAATCTTCCAATTCTTCCGTTACCATCTAAAAATGGATGTATAGATTCAAATTGATAATGTAAAATCGCAATCTTTATTAAGTCTGGTGTATCTATTTCTTCATTATTTATGAATTTTTCAAAATCTGATAAGCATTCTGCAACTTCTGTATGTGGTGGTGGAACATATACTGCTGTACTTGGCATGCTACCACCAATCCAGTTTTGTGATACTCTAAATTCTCCTGGTGTTTTATGTTCTCCACGAACTCCTTGCATTAATATTTCATGAATTTCTCTTATTAATCTAGTACATACTGGAAAGCCTTCTCTTATTCTTTCAATTCCATAATTCGTAGCTTTAACATAGTTCTGAACTTCTTCCCAATCATCTCTTTTTTCTGGATTAATGTCAGTTACATCTAACAAGTCTTCTTCCACTGTTGTCCTTGTTCCTTCAATTCTACTAGATTTGTTTGCTTCAATTTTCACATGCATTTTAATATATAAATCTACATTTGGTATTAATAATGAATATGCATTTAGTTCTCCAATTTGTCTATTTGCTTCTGCTAATAGCCTATCCAATTTTGTATCATCCCATCCCCAGTTGTAATTTATTTTACTTGGAATAAATGCTTTGTAATCGTTCATTTCTACATATTTGCCTGATTTGTATTCTTCTAGTTTCATTTAATCACCTCTTTAATTTTCTATCATTTATCCTATTGGTACCTCAATTCTTTCTTTTGCTATACATATACCATTCTTTATTATATATGCTTCTACATAATAATTTTCTCTAAAATCTGTATGTTCTTCTTGTGTTGCAATATCAGTTATATTTATCTGCCCTCTAATCATATTTCTTCAATTAAATCTTCTTTACTTATTTTATTTTTCTATTAGTAAATTATATATTATCCGAAGGTGTATACGAACATTTGTATTGTACCACGTTATACTAATATATTCAATATTTTGGGCAAAATTTATAAGGATTTATTATATTTTATTATTAAAAATTGCCGTTTTCATTCGTAAATTTTGCATTGTTTACGAATGAAAACGGCAATTTTTTAAAGATAAGTTACAATTTTTCAAAAGTATCATATCCATTTTCACTATTGATAAGACCACCATTAATTGGTGCAATACTAGTCCCTATAATTATTATATTTCAATATTTTATTCTTTAAGTTTATTAATATTATCAATTCCCATTACATAACTATAATTCATAATTTATATCTCCTTATACTTGTTTTGTGACTTTTTAATCAATATTTCTTATTTTATTACTTTATAAATCTTCTTCCTGAATTAGAGGAACAATATCTATAGCTGGTTCTTCGTAAGGGTGAACTTCCCTTAATTTTTTTAATACTTTTTTAGCTATATCTATATCACATACTGCTTCTAATTTCTCCTCTTCCACGAACTCTAATTTATTCTTCTCTCCAATATATGGATTAGCATTATCAGCTGGTATAAAAGTTCCTATACATTTCGTACTCATAGTACAATAAGTATAATTTCCTATAACTCCTGCCCCCTCATTGCATATAGCATTTCTGACTTGTTCAACATTTTCGACAGGTACAGTCACAATAATTTTTACCTTTTTAATATCAATATTCATATTTTTTATACCTCCATATACCATTGTTTTAAAAATACACATTTGTTGTTCTCATTTATTTTTATTTGATATATCATGTCATATGATATTGTATCTTTCAAAATAAAGTTAACAATACAACATTCATCATTTTCACATAGTATATTAAACTCAATATTACTAGTATCTTGTTCTTCTATCTCTTCCCACATTTTTCTAATTTCTTTTATAGTATTTATTTTATCTGTAGGCGTTTCATAATACTCTATATTTTCATCAAATAAGTTAATTATGTTTTCTACATTTTTCTGTTTCCAATTATTCAGTAATTCTACACACCATTTATAATAATCTCTCATATTCTATTCTCCTAATCTTTCTTAAATTCTTCCTCTGTTGGCAAATACAATTTATACTTTGATGCAAATATTTGCTTATTATCTTCTGGCAAAATATATTTTACAACTTGGTCACTTTTATCTGCCAAAAATACAATTCCAATTGGTGGATTATCTCCTTCATATTTGTCTCTTTAACTGTCTTACACTCCAATTAGATTTTACACATTCATTTGCATAAAATTGTCTTGTTTTTTTCATCATCAATTCTCATCAATAAATTATAATGTGACCAACTCAATTCGCTAGACAGCGTCTGGCGAATTGGTTCCGTAAATTTTATAATTTCAACCTTAACACCGTTACACACTCAACATGCCATGTAAAAGGAAACATATCAACTGGTGTAACTTCGCCAATTTCATACCTTTCACTCAAAATCTTCAAATCTCTTGCTAATGTAGCAGGATTACAACTTACATAAACAACCTTCTTAGGACTAACCTTCAAAATAGTGTCAAGCGCAACCTTATCACAACCTTTTCTTGGCGGATCAATAAAAATCACATCAGCGTCAACTTTATTTTTTTCAATAAACTCAGGCAACATCTTCTCAACATCACCAACAAAAAACTCTGCATTTTCAATACCATTTTCTTTTGCATTTCTCTTTGCATCTTCAATTGCCTGTGATATAGTTTCAATTCCATATAATTTCTTTATTTTCTTTGAAGCACATATTCCTATTGTTCCAATTCCGCAATATAAATCAAAAATTGTTTCATCTCCATTTAGCTTTGCTCCTTCAATTGCTGTTGCATACAATTTTTCAGTTTGAGTAGGATTAACTTGATAAAATGACATTGGAGAAATTTTAAATTTAAATCCCAATAATTCATCATAAATATATCCATCACCAAATAACACGATATTTTTATTTCCTAATATCACATTTGTGTCTTTAGAATTAACATTTTTAACGATTGTCTTAATCTCACCATATTTTCCAGAAATAAACTCAACCAAATCCATTTCCTTCTCAAGTTTTTCTTCATTTGTAACAATCGTAACCATAACCTCATTCGTCTTAACGCCAACTCTCAAAACTAAATGACGAACTTGTCCTCTTCTCTTATTTTCGTCATAAACAGGAATATTATTTTCAACAATAAAATTAAAAATATCATTCGCGATATCTTGTAAAAGTTCGTTTTGAATCATACATTTTTTAGTTTCAATAATTCTATGAGATCTTTGTGCAAAAACGCCCATAACTGGCTTGCCATCGCTATTTAATCCAACAGGATATTGCAATTTATTTCTATAAAAATATGGATTTTCCATTCCAATAATATCATTAACTTTAGTATCAATTCCTTGCTTTCTCAAAGTACTTTCAATAACATTTCTCTTTATCTCCAAAGTTTTCTCGTACTTAATATGTCTCATAACACATCCACCACATTTTGAATATGTCTCACAATCAGCTTCAGCTCGCGCCTCTGATTTCTCTATAATCTCTTCCACTTTTCCAAATCCATGTGATGAAAGCACTTTTAAAATCTTTACTTTAACTTTTTCACCTTTAATAGCATTAGGAACAAAAACCGTAAAACCATCAATCTTAGCTATCCCTTCACCTGCTACACCATTATCTATAATTTTGACTTCATAAATTTCATTCTTTTTAATCACAACACACTACTCCATCTCTTATTTTTACGTCACTATTTTATCAAATTTTTTACAAAATCACAATTACTAATTTACTTAAACAGCAAATTATGCCGTTCTTCTTGTTTATGTAAACTTATCATGATATAATAAATTCTAGGAAAGCCTTTATTTTAAACATGCCTAATCATATTAGTCACATGTTTATATCTATGTGTTACTTATATATTAATCTGTTAACCGCAAATAATTTTGCACACAAAATGAAAGGGTGAAAAAAATGACACAAAAAAATCGACTCACACGCCAAGACTTTTTTAAAGAAGTCGGCAAATTACTCAAAGACTTTGTTCGTCGGGATTTTATCAAAGACAAAATTCTGGAACAGCCAAAAGAATTAAAGAACAATACACAAAAGCTAAACATCACAGCACTAATCATGAGTTGCATAGCTTCTCTATTCAGTTATTTAACTTTAGCTGGCAACTATGCAATCTCACATGGTTACATCGTTTTAGGTATTGCGCTGTATATGTTCTTTAATGCACGAAGCATTATAAACACAATTTACAAACAGTGGGAAACGAACATTTCAACTGCACTAAAGTTTTCTCAAGAAGACGTTTTAACAATAAAAGGCAACAAAATTTTGTCAAAAGTAAGTTGGAACGTTTACCAAAAAGAAGACGACAACAAATGGAAACAATCAACAAACGAAGAAATAACAAGTTGCATAGCTAATTACTTAGTTAGCTACTGGGACATTGAAAATAACTATTGGTACAATATCATACAAGTTTTCTCAACATTTGCAATGCTAATTGTCACAATAGTTACAAACACTGTTATCCCGCAATACTTATTTATTCCCCTTCTGTTAGTTTCCAGCCTAGTAGCTTTATTATGTGCAACCATTGAAAGAATCCAGCACTCAAGTTTCATCACAGAAAATCGTAAAATAAGCAACCAAAAGAAAATCTTAAAAAATGATATTCTCAGAGTTGTGCCAATTATTCCCAAAGATCAAGATGCACGTTTAAACAGATATAACGTATTATGCAAAACTCACTATTCTCATAAAAAAGACCTGCTCGTAAAAGGATTTTTGATAGACCTTATATCTACAAGCATCCACATCATATCTTCAAGTCTCTTGATTTTGGTATATGTGTTCAGTAGTCCAACAATTGATTTATCAACAATAACTGGAATGACTGCAACACTTGCAGTTTTTAATGCAGCAATCAACTCGGTTGAAAGTATTTTACGAATCGTGATAAACCGTTCTAGGACTTGGGATACAATAGAAAAAGAAGTTTCCATGATGGAAAACATTCTTAACGTATACCATCTTGAAAAGGAAGAAAAAGCAGAACCTATTGAATCCTTAAAAATCTCACCTTTTGAAAGTTGTTACACAGAAACATCAGAAAATGATAAATCTTTCAAGCTAATTCTTAGCAAAGGCTTATCGTTCGAAAAAGGAGATTGCATATCCCTCACTGGAGCAAGTGGAAGTGGCAAATCAACATTCTTAAAAGTAACAACAAAACGCATACGTTTCAAAGAAGTAACTCCATCAAAAATCGTACCAGTAAACTACGTTTACTATGACGAAAGTATCGACTTCGGAAGTATGCCACTCTGGGATGAACTCTTCTGTTTAGATGGGAAAACACGTATCAAGCCAACACCAGAAGAACTAGCAAAAATGGAATACATTCTCAAAGGGATGAACCTCCACCAAGAAATTTCAGAACAATGCAAAAACTTCTGGACATGGTTAAAAGAAAACACTTCCCGCAACCTCTCTAAAGGTCAAAAGCAAAGACTAATCGTCTCAAAAATTCTTTTCTGGCTAAACCCAAACATCGACATCGTAGCACTCGACGAATGCACATCTGGTCTGGATGCAGAAGCTAAAGATGATGAAAATGCAGACGCAATCAAAATACTTCAATTCATCATCAACTACTGCAACCACGACAAAAAAAGAATCATTTTTCTAGCAACTCATCAGAACATCGACTCAATGTGCAATCATAGATTGCATTTCAAACGAAAAGATGGCAAAACCATCATCCAGGAAATTAATTAACCCATTTCTAGGCGTACTGCAATTTTGCAAGTACGCCTCTTTTTTAACTTTTATGAAAATCTCTCAGTTATATGAAGTACTAAAATGAAAGTAAACGCAAAATCTACCTTCATTTTATTATTAACTAATTCAGTTATACTATAGGTTAATTATTCTATAAAATAATACAAATCAATCCGCCACTACCCTCATTTACAATTCTTTGTAATGTCTCTTGTATCTTCATTTGAGCTTCTTCAGGCATTCTAGCTAACTTATTTTGCAATCCCTCATTAACCAAATCATGCACACTTTTTCCAAAAATATTAGAATCCCATATTTTCTTTTTATCCTCTTCAAACTCTGAAAGCAAATAATTTACAAGTTCCTCAGACTGCTTCTCACTACCCACTATAGGCGAAATCTCAGTTTCAGTATTAATCCTTATCATATGTAAAGAAGGAGCTTTAGCTTTTAATTTAACACCAAATTTTGATCCCTGTCTTATAATTTCAGGCTCTTCCAAAATCAAATCATCAACAGTTGGATTAACAATTCCATATCCCTTTTCTCTCACTTCATGTAACGCATATTCAAGCTTATCATACTCTTTTTTAATTTTTGAAAATTCTGTAATCTTTGCAAACAATTTACCTTCATCTGTAATTTCTTCACCAGTAATTTCAGTAAGAACCTTATAAAACAATTCATCTTTAAGACTAATACTTAACTCAACATTTCCAGTTCCTAAATCTATTTTTGTAATCTCTGTTCTGGTAATTACCTGCGTAGATTGTAATTTAGCTACATCATCACTAACTTCTTTTAATTTTTTAGTATTAGTAAAACAATCCTTAATTTCACTAAATAGCTCTGTTTTAATTTCATTTGTATCTTGCAATCCCTCAATCCATCTTGGAAACCTAATATTTATTTGCTCAATTGGAAACTCAAACAATATTTTAGAAAAAATATCATTTATATTTTCTAAAGATAACTCTGTGCAATTTAAAGGAACAACCGCTGTATTATACTTATCTTCGAGCTCACAAGCAAGACGTTTATTTTCTTCACTAAATGGATCTTCTGCATTTAAAACAATAACAAAAGGCTTTTGCTTTGCAGTCAACTCTCTTGCCACTCTTTCCTCTGGTTCAACATAATCCTCTCTTGGAATTCCTGTAATAGATCCATCTGTTGTAACCAAAATAGCAATACTTGAATGTTCTTCAATAACTTTCTTTGTGCCAATTTCTGCAGCCCTTTCAAAAGGAATTTCTTCTGCAGACCATGGTGTTTTAACCATTCTTGGCATATCATTTTCCAAATAACCAATCGCATTATTAACTAAATAACCAACACAATCCACCATTCTTGTTTTTAATTTCAAATTATCTGCAATCGTAATTTCAACCGCTTCATTAGGAATAAACTTTGGTTCTGTTGTCATAATAGTCTTACCAGCAGCGCTTTGTGGCAATTCATCGATTGCACGCTCCCTTTTATACTCATTATCAATGTTAGGCAACACCAATAATTCCATAAACTTCTTAATAAATGTTGATTTACCAGTTCTTACAGGGCCAACAACTCCCACATAAATATCGCCATCTGTTCTTTCAGCAATATCCTTATATATATCCAAATTCTCCATAACACCCTCCTAAATTCCATTGGACTACTACTTTTAATTAATGTATATTTAGATTTTTATAATTTATTCCAAAAACTTTTTAAACATTTTTATTCTCTCAAACTTCTTTAATTTAACAACAAATATTTTTCATTCGTCTCAAAATTCGTTAAAATCAAATGCTTAAATACCAAGTGTATTATTTCCATAAATTTGCTAATACTATAAATAATTACCTTTAATAATACACATGAAGGAGAACAAATATGTCAAAAAATAAATTTTTAAATGAATTATTTTCTTTTGATCCATCAACACATTATGCATACAATTTATCCGAAACACAAATCTCTAATAATGAGCAAGAACATAAAATAACTCAAAAAGTATCAAAATATTTGCAAGAAAATTTGACCTATCTAACAGTAAAATATAATGCTTTAATAAACAGTGATATAGTAATCAGAAAATTCACGTTAAACGGCAAAGGAAAACAATATAACGCAGCTCTAATATATATAGACGGAATGGTAGACTCAGACATGGTAAATCATTACGTTTTAAATCCACTTATGCACAAAAATCAAACAAATACAGAAAAATCAACGGAAACATTAATCATAAATAAAAACACAGACTTAAACTTTCATACAACACAAACACCAGAACTACAAAATATAATATACAACTCCCTAATAAGCCAAAATTCAATAAAAACTGAAAATGAATTTTCAAATATAATCCCTGAAATTAATGCCGGATTTACATGCCTTTTAGTAGACACATTAGACCAAGCCTTTTGCGTTGAAGCTAAAGGCTACAAAACAAGAAGCATAACCAAACCTGAAAACGAAGTAGTAGTGCGTGGTTCACAAGAAGCATTCGTTGAAAATATCCGTACAAACACATCAATGATTCGTAGAATTATAAACAACGAAAATTTAGTAATCGAGCAACTCTCACTCGGAAAAGTAACCAAAACAGCTGTCTCATTCTGCTACATGAAGAACATCGCAAACGAAGACTTAGTAAACGAAGTTCGTTTCAGACTTTGTAATATAGACATAGATTCAATTATAAATTCAGGTACCGTAGAACAATTAATTCAAGACAGCTCCAGCATCCTCTTCCCTCAGACATTTGCTACAGAACGATGCGATAGAGCATGTAACAACATTTTAGAAGGAAGAGTTGTAATTCTTGTAAACGGAAACCCTTACGCCTTAATAGTTCCAGCAATATTAATAGACTTCATTACATCACCAGAAGACATCAACTTAAGACATCAATACGGGAATTTAATACGTGTCATCCGTTCCATAGCCTTCTTCGTAGCAATGTTTATGCCAGCATTATATGTAGCAGTAACAAATTTTCATCAAGAACTTCTCCCAACTGACTTAGTTTTTGCAATATCAGCAATGAGGCGTTCAATTCCATTTCCGGTAATAGTCGAGCTTTTAATAATGGAAATCTCATTCGAATTAATAAGAGAAGCTAGCTTAAGAGTTCCAGCGCCAATAGGCTCAACCATAGGAATTATCGGTGGTTTAATCCTAGGTGAAGCAGCCGTATCAGCTAATTTAGTAACTCCCCTATTAATTATAATAGTTGCCGTCACAGGTATTTGCTCATATGCAATTCCTGATTTTTCATTAAACTTTACCATCAGGACATTTCGATTTATGTATATAATTTTAGGATATATTGCAGGTTTTTTAGGAATTAGTTTTGGAATGTTCATACAACTAATTCTATTATCAAATTTACAATCATTTGGCGCATCATATTTTTCACCATATCTGCCACCAACAAACAAAAACACAGACTCATCATTCTTTATAAAACCTATTTGGAAAAAAGAAAACAGAAGCTCATTCTTAAATACAAAACGTCCTGTTCAAGAAGACAAAGTAAGTATGAAATGGAAATACTAAGGAGGAATTTATGAATTTAAAAATAGGAAAACTTGAAGCGATTTTTCTAGTTTTAATTGTAATGATTAATAAAATACTTTTAAACATTCCAAAAGAAATAATCAAACAATCAAAAACTGGAAGCCCAGCCAACATCATATTTACGACTATTCTAACATTAATAATAACACTTATAATTTGCAAACTATTTCAAAAATTTCCTAACGAAGATATAATTGACATATCACAATATGTTGGCAAAAAACCACTTCAAATAATTTTAGGAACACTTTTATTAATATTATTCACAATGATTATAACATCCGTAATCTATGAATTTACAACACTTTTGCAAATCATATACTTTCCTAACACACCAATTTCACTTATATTATTAATTTTTCTAGGGTGTATGGGAATAGCAAATAAAACAGGTTTCAAATCCATTATCAAAGCAAATAGTGTTATTATTCCAATAATATTATTAAGCTTAATTGTAATTTTTGCAGGAATATTAAAAAATTTGAACCTTAATAGATTATATCCAATATTAGGACAAAATGTAAAAACAACATTTTTAGAAGGAAGTCAAAATATATTTGCATATGGAGGTCTACTATATTTATTTTTTATAGTACCATTTTTAAAAAATAAAAAAGACTTTAAAAAAGTAGCACTAATTTCAATGTTAATTTCAGGCCTTTTCCTACTTTTTACCGTAATAATCCTACTCTCAACATTTCCTTTTATTATAAATAGTGAAGAAATAATGTCTATGTATTTATTAACTCGTTGTATCGAACTTGGAAAATTTCTGCAAAGAACAGACGCAATTTTCATATTCCTTTGGATAATTTCAGCATTCTCATATTTAAGCATTTCTTTAATGTTCATGAGTAACATATTTGGGAAGCTAACAGAATGTAAAGAATCTAGAAATTTCTCATACTCCTTCTTAGGAATATTCTTTGCAATAATTACCCTACTTCAAAATCAAACATTTTTTAAACTACTCTCTACAACTGTTTACAAATACTCAATATTAAGCATTTTACTATTATGTTTTATTATTTTAATCATTGGAAATATAAAAAGAAAGGAAATCTAGCATATGAAGAAAAAAATACTCATATTTGCACTTATTTTAGTTGTTTGCATAACATTTTCAAGTTCATATGATGTAAGAGGAACAGAAGAATTATCATATGTAATTGCAATTGGAATTGACAAATCAGATTCTGAAAATGAACCACTATCCCTAACCGTACAAATTGCCAAATCCGATTCATCAGAATCTGGTGGTACTAAAATAAAAACTGATATAAAAACAGTAAAATGTAATTCTTTTAATATCGGAATAGCCATGCTAAATCTTGAAAATGTAAATCAAATAAACCTATCTCATTGCACAGCATTAGTAATATCCGAAGAAGTTGCAAGAGAAGGATTAGGAAACATTATAAACACAACTTCGAACAATATAGAAATCAGACCAACCTGCAACATTTTAGTCTGCCAAGACAAAGCCAAAAGCTTTTTAGAAACAGCTTCAAAAGTTGAAGATATCTCTTCAAAATTTTACACATCATTTATAGAATCAATAAAAATAACATCATACACCACACCATGTACTTTATCACATTTTTACTCATCAACGCATCATGATATCTCTTCTCCTTTGGCATTATATTGTTTTGAAAAAGATGATAACATCGAAACACTTGGCTTAGCTATTTTTGACAAATATAAAATGATTGGTAGAACTTCTGGAGTAGAAACAGTTTGTTATAATCTACTAACAAATAATTTTGAAGAATCAACTATTGAAGTATATAACTATCAACGCCCTGATATTCCATTAAGTATTAATTTAAGTTCGCCTCAAAAAACAAAAATCAAAGTAACACTTGATAATGGTAAACCCAAAATTACTTGCAACATAAGCGTAAATTCAAAAATTTTATCAGCTAATGAAAACTATGATTTTTCATCAGAAGAAGCTAGGCAAAAAATTGAAGCAGAAATTAATAAATTTTTAGAAGATTCTTGTACAGCCTTTCTATGTAAAACAGCTCAAGAATACGGAGTCGACGTTATTGGATTTGAAGGTTATTTCAATAAAAACTTCTTAACACAAAATCAGATAGATAAATACAATTGGAAAGAACTCTACAAAAATGCAACATTTGAAGTAACATCAACTAACCACTTATTATCTGGATTCTTGTTTTCTAAAACTTAATCGATAGGAGATTTTTAAATGAAACTTGTAATAATTCTATTTGCAATTTATGCATTTCTTGAATCATCATCATATGCTATATATGAGTACCCCAAAAATAAAATCCGGAGCCGTAAGTATTATTATACTTGCAAGCTTCGGACTTGTACTCCCTATATTCAGTATATTATTATAAATCGAATGCTTCTGGTAATAATTGATCAAGAGTATAACAATCAGTTTTACCTTCATAATATGCATATATTTTAAAATCCTTGTCAACAAATTGAGACATAAATTGTCTGCAGTAACCACAAGGTAAACACTTATCTAAATGTTGTGCTCTTGTACTACCTCCAACAACAATTATGTAATCAAAATCTAAATCACCTTCTGATATAGCCTTTGAAAAAGCTACACGTTCAGCACAAATAGATTGGATTCCTTGATTATTAATATTACATCCTGTGTATTCTTTACCACTTTTCATCTTTAGAAGTGCTCCTACCTTGAAACTCTTGCAATATGCTCTTTCACGAGCTTCTAAGGCTTTTTTTATTTCTTCTTCCATAAATATTTAAACACCCTTTCAATAATAATTCACATTATTTACATTAGTAATATAATTTAAATGTTTATCTTAAAGCAACTTCAAATTGGGGAAAAAAGAGCAAGCCCTCTGACTTGCCCGATTTTTTATTGTAATCCATATTTTTTCTTAAATCTATCAGCTCTACCACCAGTAGTTTCTCTCTTTAAGTTTCCAGTCCAGTATGGATGACATTTTGAACATATATCAACTTTCATATCTTTTTTTGTTGAATTTGTTTCCATTACGTTTCCACAAGCACATGTAATTGTTGTAGCTTCATAATTTGGATGTATTCCTTCTCTCATGTAATTCACCTCTTCCTTACTTTTCTTAACAATATCTTTTATATATTAGCACAACTCTATTTTTTTTTCAATAGTTTTACTTATTTTTTGTTGTGTTTTTACCTTTTTGATTGTTAGTATCATCACCCTTTACTTGAGTAACAACGTTTTCGACTTTATTTGAAACAGTAACTTTTACATTATCGCTAAAAGAAACCCTTTTAACTAATTTTGATGTTATATTAAATAAACAAGCAACGATTAATATAAAAAGACCTATTTTTCTCCACCATTTAGCTAACATATTAGTACTCCTTTCATTAAAGTTACACTATACATTATAATTGGAAAAACACTATTTGTCAATTATAATTGCTCATTTTCTAAATAAATAAAACCATTTTTTCAAAATTCTCTTTCCCATTGTAAAAATATTTAATTTTCCGACTTCACTTTCTGCAACTAAATCAACACTAGCTACTGCCTCACCATCTACCTTAAACTCAACCCTTCCAAGCACTTGACCTGCCTCAATAGGCGCAGAAACATTATCATTTATTATAATCTCCTGTTCAATATTACCTTCACTTTTTTTGTTCATAATCTTTCCAGACGTATCAGCATATTTTACAGAAACCTCTGAAACAACACCTTTATTAATTGGTACATTCATTACCTCAACATCTTTTTCAGCAAACTTTTTATATTTAAAAGTACTAAATCCATAATCAAGCAATTTTCTTGCACAACTAAACCTCTCTTTAGTAGAAGGCGCTCTCATAATAACAGCAATCAAAGATAAATCATCCCTTGTAGCACTTGCAGATAAATTAAATAAAGCCAATGACGTTGAACCAGTTTTTAATCCTGTTGCTCCTTGATAATTTCTAATCAACTTATTCGTATTAACCAGCTCAGATTTTCCATCCCTAAGTGAATCCATCCATATTGTTGTATATTTCGTAATACTAGGATGATTTCTCAAAAGCTCTCTAGACATTAGTGCAATATCATAACTTGAAGTTTCATGTCCATCCTCATCAATTCCATGGCAATTCTTAAATGTAGTATCATTCATTCCAAGCTCTTTAGCTCTTTCATTCATTCGATTTACAAACATCTCTTCACTACCAGCAATATGCTCAGCCATAGCAACAGTACAATCATTAGCAGAAACAACGCAAATTGCCTTTAACATCTCATCTACAGTCAACTCTTCTCTTGTATCAAGCCAAATTTGAGAACCTCCCATTGAAGAAGCTTTTTCACTACATGAAATCTTATCAGAATATGACAATCTTCCTGAATCTATTTCTTCCATTATTAATAAAATCGTCATAACTTTAGTAACACTAGCTGGGCGCAATTTTTCATGAGCATTATGTTCATACAAAACTTCACCCGTATCCTGCGAAATCAATATAGCAGATTCACAAGATAAATCCAAGAAATTTTCTCCAACCTCTCCGGAAGTCTCCACAATTGAGTCTTCCGCCCATGTTGGAATTGTCAAATAAGTCGCATGACACACCTCTGTTATACATAAAAAGCATATACATAAAAAAGCGCAATATATTTTTCTTTTCATATATCTATCTCCTCTATCTTTTTTTAAATGTATATGCGACAAAAAAATTAACTAGAACACACGCATGGTTATTTAATTTCTAATCATAAAACAAAAGCGAACTATATGCACCTATTTTAATTTTTTTAGTCCTTTGTCTTTGTTCGTACACAAAATTAGCATACTTTTAAATCTATATGCCACTCTTCATCTATTTCACCATTATGGTAAATAGTTCATTGGATTTACTCTATTGTTATACCCACCTGGAGCAACTCTAACTTCAAAATGCAAATGAGGACCTGACGAATTTCCTGTACTTCCTACTCTCATAATCTGTTGCCCTTGTTCAACTTTTTGACCTGGAGATACACAAATTGAACCAGCCTGTCCATGTGCATATAATGTATACGTTCCATCATGGTGATTTATTATCACATAATTTCCATAACTATAATTTAAAGCTTGTGTTAATGTAACTGTACCTGATTTTACTGCATAAACTGGTTGACCACTTATCCCGTGTGAACCAAAATCAACTGCCCCGTGGTATGCACTACTTGGTGGTCCATAATATAAACCTGTTGTTATTGTAGAATAAGCCACAGGAACTGGACAAATATATCCTCCTGGATTTGTTGCAGGTTCTTTTACATTACTAATATTGTTATTTACTTTCTCTGCATCTCTAATAGCATTCATAATCTTTGTATCTTCTTCTCTCATCAAATCAATATTTTGCTGAATACTTTTCTCTTCAGAAGATAATTGATCTAATTTTTGATTTTTTTGTTCTTTAGTATTATTCAATTCTTGTTTCTTTAATTCTTGCTTTTCTTTTATTTCTTCTACTTCCTGTTTATTTTGTTCTAATATCAACTTAGAGTTTTTTATATGTTCTTTTGTATTTTTTACTTTTTCAATCAAGGATATATCATTTTCTGTCATTTTTTCCAACATAAAATAATTTGATAAAAACGAAGTTAAACTATCCGAATTTAAAAGAACATCTAAATAACTTGTCTCACCATTCTTGTATGAAGCCACTAATCTTTTCTTCAATAACTCTTCTTTTTCAGTTAATTCTCTCTCTATTTTTTCTAACTCTTTTTCCGTACTTTTAATATTTTCATTAACATTCTGAAGATCCAAATTTAAATTATATATTTCTCCCTCACAACTCGAAATCTGCGAATTTAAATTATCTAATTCTTTTTCTATTGATGACATTTGACTTTTTATAATTTTTTGTTCAGCCTCAGCTTTTTCAATTTCTTCTCTATTTTCTTGTTGTTGCTTTTTTAATTGATCTGATGTATTCGCAAACACTTTAAAAACATTACATGAACATATTATTATAATCATACTAATTATTACTATACAAAATTTTCTTCTTATGTTTTTCATAAACTCCTCCTATTCTCTATATATTATTAGATATTTAAACTAAAAAAAAAGTTTCAAATTTCTGTGCATTGTTATTTTTATATAATAGGATTTTTTCTAAACTTCCTATTATATAAAAACTAGAGCAACTTAAAAAAAATTGCTCTAGTCCAACAATAAGATACATTCTTAATTTATTTTACTTTTCAAAAGATAAAAATATACAATTTGTACTTTATTTATTTACCATAATAAAAGGAATATATGATTCATCATCCTTATGTTCTTTCCAAAAATATAAAATTTGTGATTTTCCTTCAACTTTAACCAATTCCGCATAACTCTCCAAGGTTTTATATGAACCTTCTTCGTTTCTTCTAATAACATAATATACACCATTTTTAAAAAGCACATCATAAATCGTTTTCATTTCTATTATTTCGTCATTTTGATAATCTGATACTCTTATATACAACTGTTTACCTCTTGTAGATTCTGATAAGAATTTATCTAAAATATCAATGTTTCCGGATTTAATTTCATTATTTTCAATCGCTAAATAAATATTAGAATTTCTTGTACTATCGTTCAAATTCATTAACTTTTCTAATTCAGAATAATCATACTGTATCTTTATACTATTTCTTAATTGTTCTTTATTTATAATTGCAAATAATACATTGCTTTTATCATCATAATTAGGATTATCATTTTGATTTAATATTATATACGTTGTTTCACTATCACAAGTTACTTTTTCAACTTTCAAATCTTTTTCATGTAACTGTCTTTCGCTCATCCATGTCATAATAAAAAGTGCATTCTCTTTAAAATCATCTTCCGCCATATTAGGTAAATCACTTACTCGATTTTTGTATTCCATATATTTTTCATAATTTGTTATCAGTTTATAAAAAGAATCATTTTCGTCATCTCTTATCATATCAGCCATTCGAAAATCTGTAGTAACAGTCGTTATTCCACTTCCATCATCAAATAAACCTCTAGTTTCAATATTTTTTTGATATATTACATCTTCATTTAAGTTATTATATAAAGATACACCTGCAAAACAAATACCAGTTAATCCTAATATCATACTAATTATGCTTACAACCATTCTATAAATTCTATCTTTAATATCAATTTTTTTTAATTTATTTTTATTTTTTAAAGTCTCTCTAATCATATACTTATACGTATTTGGAAGGTCAATATCTTGTAACAATGCATCTTTTATACTATTGTCTATTTCTTTCATAATCGGCTCCTCCTTTAAAAGTATTTTTTAATTTTCTTCTTGCTCTATTCATTCTAGTTTTTACTGTACTCTCTGGTATTCTTAATATTTTTCCTATTTGTTTAGTTGTAAAACCACACAAGTAATATAATATTATAACTATTCTTTCTTTATATTTTAGTTCCCTAATTAACATATAAAAATCTATATTCTCTATTCTCTCATCATTCTGTATATACTTATATTCTTCAACAAAGTTCTCATTATATTGCACCTTCTTTTCTAATAAATTTTTTTTATAAATTTTATTACAATTATTAATGAGAATTCGAACCACCCATGTTTTAAAATATTGTGGTTGTTTTATTTTTGGGATATTTCTATATACTTGTATAATTGTTTCTTGCACAGCATCTTCTATATCTTCTTCATAGTTCAAACGCATTCTAGCAATTTTATATAAATCTTTTTCTATGCTAATAATTAATTTATCAAATGCTAATTCATTTCCATTTATAGCTTCTAAAATTAGATTCTCCATTTTACTCCTTTTCTGAATTAATTTAATACTATCTCAATTATTATTTTTTTAATAACCTCGCTTTTTCCTTTACTAGTAATATATCTCCTTCTATTATTAGAGGCAAGCTGGGTTATAAATAGTTTCATTTTTTAATTTTATTTTTATATTATCGGATTTTCTTCTATTTTTCCAAAATGATGTTCTCAAAAAAATTCATATAACATAAAAAAAGATACCGGTATTACCCGGTATCTTTTTGCCCCGTTATATTAACTAGTTACATTTAAAAAGTTAACTCTCTAAGTATCTTCTTGCAATATCTCTTAAAGGAACACACGGCATGCTCTTTTTGCAAGATATAACATTTGTGTCTCCAAGAACATACCTGCTCGGATAATTCAAGCCCAAATCCTCTTCCAGCCTCGAACGCTTTTCAGAATCGTCACACATACGATACATATAAATGACACATTCCTCGTCAAAAGCTTTTATCCTATCAGGAATCTCGTTTCCCGTTAAAACTACCTTCTTTTTCTTATTCTCGTTCCAAAAGCAAACCTTAACGTCATCAGCACCTACCATCTTCACATTTTTGTAAAGTGATTCAAGTGCCATCCACAAGTTTTCAATGCTACGCAAATCGTCCACATCAAACTTTTTAAGCTCAATAAGCTCAAACGGCTTCTGGAGAAATAACGGCTCAGCTTTGATTGTTCCTGCAGGCTCTCCAAGATACTTGTTAACAATCTCTCGTAAAGTCCGGCACTCTTTCAAATAATCATCTCCAAGAATATTGGAAATTGAAGTGCTTAATCCAAGCATATCCTGAATATGCAACAAATGTATGCTATCTGTTCTAATGCCATACATAAACATAACAATAAGTCCACAAAAAGCTCTTAACTTCTCTGAAAGATCTCTTCCAAAAAGTTTATATGGCTGTGAACCATTATTATAGTACCAAGCAGTTACATTATCAAGTCCAACGGTTACAATACCTTTAAATAAATTTTCTGTCTGTGACCAAAGGCTTAACAAATCTACACTTTTGCTACTATGTTCAACAAAGTTAAAGAGTTGCTGAATATAAACACTTTCATAAGCCTCCTTATCAAATTCAATACCTGCATATTTCTCCATAGCATCTACTAAAGGTTTATCCGATAAGCATAATGATGCTCCAATTCTTGCTCCTAACACAGCTTCAAAAGAAACATCACCGTAATGTTTTTGTAACCTTGCTTTGCTTACAGCAGAATCACTCATTTGAAACAAATTCATAACTCCAAAAGCGGATAAAGCTCTAACATCTTCCGAAATGCCTTTTCCAGCGCGGATGTAAGGACACATAGATTCATCAAAGTGAACTGTTTTTACATTCTCATAGCCATATAACTTTATAGCTTTGTACAGCTCTTCAGCTTCTCTTCTAGCATCTAAAATGTTTATACTCCGGCAGTGTACATCTACAACTTTGTTTAACTCATGAACATTTACTAACGCCATATTTTCCATATAGTTCTCTCCTTTCATGATGCAAACGGGGCGTTTTTATTGCTAATGCAAAAACAATTATATCACCTTATGTAAACTTTTTCAATATTTATTTATAGAACTCCTTTTTCATAAGCGATAAATCTACATCTTCTGAAATTTCATCTCCCGCACCATGCTCAGTAAATTGCCATCCAATTGTACGTTTTTGAAGTTTTGTATTTGAAGCTCCATCTTGTTTCGTATCAAAATACCAATAATCAGGAACCTTGCCTTCTTCTGGATAATATGCAATCCAGAATTTTGTTTTTAAATCACTTAAATACAAATTAGCCGTTTGAGCATTTGTATATAAAATATTACTAATATTCTTTTCGTTAAGCTTATCAATTAATCCCTGTACAATTTCAGCCCTAGCATCCCATATATTATCAGCTCTACCCTTACCATCATGTTTTTCAACATCTAATGCCACTGGAAGCAAACAATACTTTCCTGCATTATCTTTTAAGAAATTAGATATAAAATCTACTTCCTCATCAACTTCTTTATCATTTAAAGCTTCATCTAAAAAATAAAATCCATAAGGAATTTTTAAATACTCACAAGCTTCTATATAATCTTTATAATTCTCATCATAATAAAAATTACCCTTTTGACCATAACCTCTTCCGCCAGCTCTTATATACACATAACTAATCTCATTCTCTAATAAAAACACTTCAAAATCTTCCATGTTTTCAAAATTTTTATCAATATTAAATTGTGAAACATCAGAAACCAAAACCTTTTGTGAATTTATTTCTTTATAATAATGCACGCTATCTGCACGCACATATCCGTTTCTCTTTCCATCTATTTTAACTTTATACCAATCTATATTATCCTTCTCAAATTCATCTAAAATATAAACATTCTCACCTTTATGCAATAATTTTATTTGACGAACATTATTTGTTTCGGCCTTAGCATAAAAAGGAACATCCTCAGCTAAAACCACACCATGAATTGAAGCATCAATTTCTTCTTGATTTTTCTTTTTTCTATAGTTCTCTATTCCAACAAAGCTTACTACAAATATTACAATCAAAATTAAAATAATTACTAATAACAATTTCTTTTTCTTCATCTTATACTCCCTATCTTTTTACAAAAGTATTTTAACATTTAGTCTCTCCAATTGTCTACAAAAATACTACTAAAACATATTTTTTTCTCAAAACACTTGTATTTTCAAAAAAACTATGTTATATTAACTATTAGTCAGTTAAAAAAATAAATGGAGGTGCATAAAGTCATGGCAAAATGTGCAATTTGTGATAAAAATATAAATTTCGGAAATCAATTAAGTATAACACGTTCACATATTAGTAAAAGATCAACAAGAACATTTAGACCAAATTTAAGAAGAATAAAAGCTATAGTTGACGGACAACCAAAAAGAATAACAGTATGCGCAAAATGCTTACGTTCTGGAAAAGTTACAAGAGCTTAATTATATTTCGTAAAAAAAGGCAACACATAAACATGTGTTGTATTTTTTTAATTTTAATAGTAACCCGCAGTTATACATAAAATAAGAAAGCCAACATAAACTAAAACTTTCTTTATTAAACTTTTAACTTAATAAATCAAATTCATTCCACATGGCTTTCTTACTAATTTATGTTTTAACTATCTTCTAAGTACTTTTTATTCCAAAAATCAATTTTAAAAAACCTCTTAAAAATTTAGGAGACTTTTTCACAACTACTTTCATCATTCATCCACCTTTCTAACTAGGAGTACATTTCTAATTTCATTTAGCATGATAGCCACATAATTCCAATTGCAATAACAACAATTCCAACTATAATAAGCCACCATGTCACAGGCAATAATAACACCATTATTGTTCCAAGTCCAAAACCTATCAAACATACTGCAATTGTTTTTTTCAACCCTCTAAACATGCTTTTCTCCCCCTATCTCTTTATATATTATATTATTTGTTATATAATATTGTTCGAATTATGATATTAAAATATATTAAAAAAGGAAGTAAAATATGAAAACAAAAAAAGAAGCAACAGAAATTTTAAATATATTACGAGATTTTTATCCAGAAGCCACTTGCAGTTTAAATTTTGAAACACCATTTCAAATCACAATTGCAGTAATGTTATCTGCACAATGTACAGACGAACGTGTAAATAAAACAACTCCTCTTCTTTTCAAAGACTATGGCACACCAGAAAAAATGGCTAACATGGATATACATGTTTTAGAAGAAATTATTCACCCTTGTGGCTTTTATAAAAATAAAGCAAAAAACGCATTAGCATGTAGCAAAAAATTAGTAACTGATTATAATTCTATTGTTCCAGATACAATGGAAGAACTAATCAAACTACCTGGTATTGGCAGAAAAAGTGCAAATGTTATAATGCTAGAAGCATTCAACAATGCACAAGGAATAGCAGTAGACACACATGCACGAAGAATTTCAAATAAAATTGGATTTTCCAAAGAAACTGATCCAGAAAAAATAGAAAAAGATTTATTAAAAACATTTGATAAAAAAGATTGGGCCGATGTTAATCATCTATTCGTTTGGCATGGACGTTATACATGCATTGCTCGTTCACCAAAATGTAACATTTGTCCTATAAAAAAATATTGCAATGAATATAAATCAAAACATTAATACATGCAATAACATTTTAAAATTAAAATCTTTACTTAGCAAATTTTTATTCATATTATTTTTATATTATAGCAAATAGTTTTTATGGTATATAAATCAAAAATAAGCATATAATATTTATTAAAGAGGTGTATGTAACTTTGACAAATATTCAATGTTCTTATGATTGTATCTATCAAAATCAACGGGTTCTGCAATTATGAAAAGGTACAAGCAAAAAAATTAAACTCAAAAACAGACTGCATTTATTACGAAAAAAAAGCTGAAATGTCTTGAAATAATACATTTCAGCTTTTTAATATAATAGAAAAATCAAATAACTTCCTATTATATTAAATAACAATATCTACTTTAAATAATTATAAAAATGAACTTAAAAATTTTAATTTTCACTTTTTCTTTATCACTTATTTATTTTTTGAAAAGCAATATCTAATTGACATTCCAAGTCCAGTTGCAACCCAAATAAATGCAACTATACCACCTAAAACAGGGATTTGATATACCACCCATGTAACAGCTGTTACAATTGCAGTCCATATAGGAAGTTTAATATTAGGTTTCTTCTCTTCCAATTTCTTTGCAAGTGAAATATTTGTTATAGCCATAGATAACATTAAAACTAATATAAATAATGCTAATAACGCAAAAGCAAGTGTTGAAGTAACTTTTAAAACTAACATTAATACCAATAAAATAGGCACAATAATTAAAGATAAAATTCCAATTCCAAATGAACTTACTCTAAATTGATCTTTCAAATTATTAATGAATTTTGGTAATAATTTAATAAACACAATTAACAATACCATTGTCAAAACAAAATATTTAGCAAAATCTAAAACATATTCTGTAATTACATCTAAAGCTGTTTCTTTCTCTTCCACTTGTTTTGAAAAATTAATATTACCAATTGATGCATCTTCTCCAATTTTAGCTTCTTGTTCAGAAGAATAATTTAATGTTCCCCTTATCGCAGTAGCATTGTCAACTTCAATATTGCTTACAGTACAATTTACATCTCTACGGAATGTACCATTAACATATATATGTTCTGCTGCAATATTTGCACTATATTCTATAATAGCTGTTTTTTCAAAAACAACATCTTTGGCCACACAAAATAGCTCTCTAGATATAGTTGTATCAAGTTTTACATTAGCTGCACAAATATAAAGATTTCCATCAATTATTGTATTTGGTGCAATCTCAACATTATTAGCAAAAATAAAAACATCGCCATTTATGGTTTCATTTTCAATTTTAACATCATTTCCAGCAAGATAGACATTTCCATCAACATATTCACCATTTAATTCAACTTTCTCTCCAGCTTTATAAATACTATCTTCTTTTACATTATTGCTAATCTCCATTGCATGAGTAGCAATATCTCCATCAATAATTGGAGTATAGTCCATAGTTAGTGGTTGCATATCTGTTGCAAAAACAGTTGATACACCTAAAATTGCAATAACAATTAATATCACTGCACTAACAATAATTCTTTTTTTCATTTGATTTCCTTTCCGAGAAATATTCTCTCTATAGATTTTTTAAATTATTAATAGCCTCTTTATAGTCATCGGCATTTAATACATAGTTTCCAGAAACAAGAATATTTGCACCAGCTTCAACAGCTTCTTTTCCTGTTTCGTCATTTATTCCACCATCAACTTCAATGTCCATATCTAAGTCATTTTCTTCACAATATTTTCTTAATATTTCAACTTTATCAAGTGTCTCAGGTATAAACTTTTGTCCTCCTTTTCCTGGAACAACAGACATAACCAAAACCATATGTACATAAGGTAATATATCAAGAATTTCTTCTATCTTTGTATCAGGATTTACAGCAATTCCAACTCTAACCCTATTTTCATTTAAATATTTTGCAATCGAAATAATTTCATCTTTATTAGAACATGCCTCATAATGAAAAGTAATTCTATTTACACCTAAATCTATAAAATAATCTAAATGCTCTTTTGGATTATTAACCATTAAATGAACATCTATTGGTGTCATTGAAACACTAGTTATTTTTAAAGCATAATCTCTCATTTGTAAAACATTATCTTTTTTTACAAATTCTCCATCCATAACATCAATATGAAAATAATCTATCTTAGCAGTTTCAATATTGTAAAATACATTAATCGCATTCTCTTCTTCCACATCTAAAACTGATACTGATACTTCAGCCATATATTCTCCTTCTTTCTATCCTAAATTTAAGGGCACGATTATATGTCATGCCCTTAATTGTTTTATATATATTCTCTATGGAAAAGCTAATGCAGTATCTTTATTAAAGTCAATATCTTTTGTTATCTTAGTATTTCCATCAATAATTAAAGCTACTTGCATATTTCCTTTACCATATATCGTTATTGTAGGTTTAGTAGTAACATCATATTTTTCTCCACCATAAGTATTATCTCCTACTTTTAATTCAACTTTTGCAGTTGTAACACCAGGTGTATCTGTAGTTGTTGAATTTGTTTTATCATCTGATGTATTTGTTGGCGTTTTAGCTTGAACATATTTAGATAAATCAATTGTAACAGCAACTGATTTTGTTTTTTGAACTTTATTTACTGTAATTGTAATTACTTCATCAGTTTTAGCTTTATCTGTATTACTTTGTTTTAAAACTATTCCATCTGATTTATCATTATTTTCTGTATATTCAACCTTAACCGTAAATCCAGCATCCCCTATTAATTTTTTAGCTTCTTCTTCAGTTTTTCCTAAAGCATTTGGTACATCAACCTTATCGCTACCTTTACTTATTGTAAGAGTTAAATCTGCATTATCTTTAAATTCAATACCTGATTGGATTGTCTGTCTGATAATTAATCCAGTTTTTAAACTATCACTATTCTCATCTTCATATGTTATTTTACCAACATATCCAAGGTCAGCCAATAACTTTTCAGCTTCTTCTGTTGTCTTTCCAGTTAAATCAATCATTTTTAAAGTTTTAGCTTCTCTTTCTTTTCTAACATAAATTGTTATTTGATCTTTTACTTTAATCTTTCTATTTTCAACATAATTTGGATTTTGTTTAACAACTTGACCAGGTTCTACAGTTTCACCATTAATTGTCTCATCTTCAACATATTCAATCTTCAAATCATTTTTCTTTTTGAATTCTGTACTATTATAAATTTCCACAGCCTGTTGCTCTGTAAGTCTTACTCCAGAAGCATTCTTAACCAAATTAGGTATTTGAACATCTTTAGATTTAGTTAAATTCATTATTAAAATTGTTCCACCAAGTGCAACACTAAATAATATAACAGCAATTAAAATAAATGAAAGGAATATATGATCTTTCATAAATCCAAAGAAACCTCTTTTTTTCTTATTTCTTGGTCTTACAACTTCTTCCTCCTCATCATCATCATCTTTAATAGCTTTATTATCTATATCATATAATGTTGATAATTTTTGAGTTTGTAATGTATCAAACTTTTTATTAATTTTTACAAAATCATCATCAGGTCTTTTCAAAGCCGTACTTAAATCAATAAGCATTTCTGTTGCACTCTGATATCTATCAGCAGGATCTTTTTGCATAGCTTTTAAAATTATATTATTAACACTTATTGGAATCTGAGGATTCAACTTTCTAGGTTCAATAGGATCTTCCTGAACTTGCATCAAAGCAACTGATACAGGTGTATCAGCATCAAAAGGTACCCTTCCTGTAAGCATTTCATACATAACAATTCCAAGTGAATATATATCAGATTTAGCATCTGTTACACCACCCTTGGCATGCTCTGGTGAAAAATAGTGAACAGAACCAATCGTAGTTCCAAAAGCCGTTATTGTAGAATTTGAAACCGCCTTAGCTATACCAAAATCAGTAACCTTAGCCATTCCATCTTCAGTAATAATTATATTATGAGGTTTTATATCTCTATGTATCAAATTATTTTTATGAGCTGTCTCTAGCGCTGAAGCTATTTGAATTGCAATGTTTACAGACCATTTCCAAGATAATTTTCCATCTTCAACAATTATTTCTTTTAAAGTTTTACCTTGAATAAGCTCCATTACAATATAATAAACATCCCCCTCATTTCCAACATCATAAATTGAAACAATATTTGGATGTGTCAAACTAGCAGCAGTTTGAGCCTCAGATTTAAATCTTCTTATAAATTCAATATCAGTAATAAATTCCTCTTTTAAAACCTTAACAGCAACAAATCTATTTAGCACATGACATTTTGCCTTGTACACTGTTGCCATTCCACCAACACCTATTTTTTCTAATATTTCATACCTATTAGCAAGCATTCTTCCTATTAGATTCATATATTTATCTCTCCCTTTACTAAAAAGATATTAATAATTTACTATCTATTATCTATAACAATAACTGTTATATTATCTAGACCACCTGCATTATTTGCTTCATCAACTAATACATCTGTAACATCTTCATCTGCATTTTCTTTGATTATATCAAAGATTTTTTCTTCCCTCACCATATTAGTCAGTCCATCAGAACAAATAACTAATATATCGTTTTTATTTAAAACTGTGTATATCAAATCAGGTTCAACAACCTCATCTGTACCTAAAGCCTTAATAAGTAAATTCTTTTTAGGATGATGATAAGCCTCTTCTCTTGTAATCTCACCATCCTGAATTAACTTTTCAACATAGCTATGATCAGTAGTTATCTTCTTCATTTTATTCTTACGAATTCTATATATTCTACTATCACCAATATGTCCAATATAAACTTTATTTTTATAAATCATTAATACTTCTAAAGTTGTACCCATATCCTGCAATTCCTCGTCTTCCTCAGATTCCTCATATATTGCAGAATTTGCAAAAGCAATTGCATCTTCAAGTAAATCAAGTATTGACTGCTTATCCTTAGAAATATCGTCAAACTTTTCAGTTATAAATTTTGAAACAGCCTGAATCGCTACCTTACTAGCAATTTCGCCACCTTTATAGCCACCCATTCCATCAGCTAAAATATAAAGATTCAAACCATTATCTTTATTTTCAGATACTAAAAAACTATCTTGATTCATACTTCTAGCTTTTCCTATATCTGTTTTAGTAAGTACTTTCATCATCTACTCCTTTTTTAATTCCGCTCTTCTCAACTGTCCACAAGCAGCATCTATATCAGATCCTAGCTCTCTCCTAATAGTAGCTACAATTCCATTATCATTTAGATAATCTCTAAACCTAATAATATTATCATTTGTACTCTTTGTATATTTACCATTCTCTATTTTATTTATAGGAATTAAATTAACATGACAAAGCATTCCCTTTAACAATTTAACTAATTCTTTAGCATCATCCAAATTATCATTATTATCCTTTGCTAAAGCATATTCAAAAGAAATTCTTTTATTTGTTATCTTTATATACTCTTTACATGCACGCATCAATTCTTCAATTGGATATGCCTTATTTACTGGCATCATCTCGCTTCTTTTTTCATTATTACTACTATGTAATGAAACTGATAAAGTACATTGTATATTCTCTTCAGCCAATCTATATATATTAGGAACAACTCCACTTGTTGAAATACTTATATGTCTTGTTCCAATATTAAGTCCCTTAGGATGATTAATTATATTTATTGCCTTTATTACATTATCATAATTATCTAAAGGCTCTCCAATTCCCATAAAAACAATATTAGAAATTCGAACATTCTCTTCTCTTTGAACTGCTAAAATTTGTTCAACAATCTCTCCAGCTTCCAAATTTCTTGAAAAAGGAATTCCAGTAGAAGCACAGAATTTGCATCCCATCTTACATCCGACTTGTGAAGAAACACATATAGTATACCCATATTTATATTGCATTAATACAGATTCAATTGCATTCCCATCAAGTACATCAAAAAGAAATTTTTTTGTTCCATCCTTTGATTCTAATTTTCTTATTATTTTAAAATTATGTAAGTCATACTTTTCCTTTAAAGCTTCTCTAAAGTCTTTAGAAAGATTTGTCATATCATCAAAGCTTTGTACATTTTCTTGATGAATCCATTTAAAGATTTGTTCAGCCCTAAAAGGCTTTTGTCCTAATGAAACCATCTCATTTTTTAATTCATCTAAAGTAAAACTCTTAATGTTTGTTTTCAAAAAAAGCCCTCCAATGCTATTTTATATAG